>NZ_QUDI01000004.1:0-157574 GCF_003477465.1 Parabacteroides sp. AF48-14 | reverse complement strand
AACCAATGCCGGCAATACGATTGTTACCAAGGTAAATGTATACTAATCCATATATAAGAGAGTTTTAGTATTGAATGAGAAAGGGCGTCCGAGAGGATGCCCTTTTTTTGTTGTCTTTCCTTTAAGCGCAACAACATAGCTTTCCTTACATAAAAAGAGAGCCTCTTTGCTAAGAAGCTCTCTTTACAAACTTTATACTTGTGAGATTTACGTCACATCGGACGCAATTCCACTGTCAACCCCATTGCTGCGGCTATGCGGTATAGGGTTGAAACGGTGGGTATGGTCAATCCTCGTTCGATTCTTGAAATATACCTTTGTCTGCTCCGATACGCCTGGCGAGTTCTGCTTGCGTTAATCTTGCATTCTTGCGGGCATCCAACAGGATTTGAGCATTGTATTCTTCCCATGCTTTTTCTACGGCTTTCTCCCGTTCAGGAGTGCCTACTTCTCCAAATTCTCTTGCGAGTTCGGCACTTACATCATAGATTTCATCATTCTTGCTCATAATATTCATTTTTTAATTTGATCGCTTTTTCTATTTCGCTATTAGGAGTTTTCTGTGTTTTCTTCTTGAAGCAGTTGAATAACACGACTATTGTATCTCCGTCATAAATGAAAAAGATACGAAACTCATTATGGCCATAGTTTACCCGAAATTCATAAATTCCGTCTCTTATGTATTTGATGTAATGGCTTGGTATCTTATCTTCTGTTTCAAATAGCAATAACGCTTGCCTTATTTTTTTGCGTTCTTGTTCTGACAGCTTAGACATAAAATCCGGGTAATACCCTTTATATGCGATTATCTTTTTCATGGGCAAATATATGAAATGTTATATATAAATACAACTTTGATTGATTCTTTTCTTTGTTTTGTTACTGTTTTTCGACTTCTTTATCTCTCATCCGGCCAAGGGCAACTCTTTCCCGTTGCCTTGAAGGAAGGGCGTTGGGCGTCTACCTGGCGGAGGTAGGAGCCGAGTTTTTGGGAGAGGCGTTTGACGATTTCGGGGTGGCGGGTGCTGAGGTCGTTCTTTTCGCTGATGTCGGCGGGGATGTTGAAGAGCTCTTTTTTGCCGGTGCCGTAGTAGTAGATCAGCTTCCAGTCGCCGTCGCGGATGGCACAGTTGAAGTTGATACCCGGACCGTCATTGCCCCAGTTATTCGGCATGTTCCAGTAGAGGCAACGGCCGTCGGAGGGATCGCCTGTGCCGGTGATCAGGGGGACGAAGCTGACGCCGTCGATGGGTTGCACCGTTTGGTAATCTTTTACGCCTGCCATTTCCAGGATAGTGGGGTAGAAGTCTTCTATCAACAGATATTTGTCGCAGCGGGTATCCGGTTTGGCTACACCCGGCCAGCTGACGATCATCGGTTCGCGTATGCCTCCTTCGCAGAGGGAACCTTTCCCGCTCAGCAGCGGATAGTTTTGCGTATGCAACGGACCGTCACGCCAGCCTGATTCGGAGGCCAGGCCGCCGTTATCGCTCATGAAGATGATAATCGTATTGTCTGCCTCGCCGTTCTTTTCGAGCCAGTCCATGAGGTCGCCCAGGCTCTTGTCCATTCCTTCGATCAGGGTGGCGTAGGCGGCTTCGTGGTCGGTCATACCTTTCTTTTTGTATTTGTCGTAGAAACGCATGTCCTTGTTCAGCGGGATATGGATGGCGTAGTGCGACATATAGAGATAGAACGGCTGGTTGTACTTCTTCGCTTTGTCGAGGGCCTTGATCGCTTCGAGTGTCAGGGCTTCGGTGGCGAATGTCTCCGTGCCCCAATATTTCTCGAGGCCGGGGATGGACATGAGGGAGGTCGGGCGGCCGTCCTTCGTATGCCCGTAGTTCTCTTCGCCTAAATAGCTTGCCAGTCCACCGGCGGCATGGCCGGCTATGTTGACCTCGAATCCCCAGTGGTGCGGGTCTTCGCCCGGAGTGTCGATGGCTCCGAAGTGGGCTTTCCCGCAGTGTATAGTGTGATAGCCGCTATTTTTCAGTAGCTGGACGAAAGAGGTGCCGACGAAGGTGTTGTTGGTTCCGGGAACTTGGCTGACACCGTTGTAGTTCCAGTCAGGGATGTCCAGCAGGCTGTCTTTGCGGTCGGTTGTCTTGTCTTTTTGAAGTGTCCAGTTGGTGACACGGTGGCGGGCGGCATTCGTCCCGGTGATCAGGCTGCAACGGGACGGGGAACTGATGCTGCTGGCATAGGCTTGTGTGAACATGACTCCCTGTCGGGCAAGGCGTTCCATGTTGGGAGTCTCGTACAATTCGTTATAATGTGTCTTTTCTGTCCAGAAAGGTAGGGAGGTGTCTTCCCAACCCATGTCGTCAACCATAAAGAGGATGATGTTCGGTCGTTTGGCGGGTTGGTCGGCAGCTTGGATGTTTCCTGCTTGGAAGGCGGGAAGGAGTGCCAGAGGCAGTAAGATTCGTTTGTCCATCTTTTTTGTGTTTTTCGGTTTATATTCCTGTGTATGTTGCTTGTATGGCAAAGATACGCTTTATTCTTCTACCAATTCAAACATCCGGAAACTAAGAATATCATCGCTGAACTGCGGATTCAGAAAATGGCTGTCGGAAATATATACCCCTTCGGGACGTACGAACATGATTCCGGGATTATAAGTGTTGTCGGGGAAGAGTGTTTCTCCGACAATACGGAAATCCTTGTCGAGAATGATGATGCTGAAGTTCTTGCGACCGAATTGGATGAGTTCCATCGACCGGACGCCTTTATCCAAAGTCGAGGCGGGTAAGCGATCCGGTAATACACTTCCCGGTAGATCGTACAGCAGGTTGTTATACCAGGCGTTTACACAAAAGTCTTCAGGACTTGCGGTAAGCTCGTCCGGCAGTTGTACCTTATCGAAGTATTTACTTTTGACCGGGACTTTCCGTATCGAGTCGTGTTCGGGAGTGGCAACATAGATATTCTCGTCGTAATGGAAGGAGTAAACGAAACGTTCGCCGTCATAGCAACGGCTGTAACTGCCTTCCATGCCATACTTCTTTAGTTTCACTTCCGATCCGGGATAGTCGGGATAGTCGAAAGGGAGCGCTTTACTTTCTTTTGTATCCATATCGATTGCAACGGTGACACGATCATGTTCGATCCAACGGTTCGGTTCGATACAGGTATATAAAGTGCGCCCGAGGCGTACCGGCAGTTGGGCGGCGGTGGCCATGAAACAGGATGAGTTATGTTCCGGGTAACTTTGTTTGTCGAGAAGCACACAGTCTTTATTGATGAGATACAGCTCATGTTCAACCCAACTGAAGACATAGATACTGTCGAGGTTCTGGATATAATAACCGAATGTTCTCCCGACACCGTTACTGCCTTCCCGGGGCGGATTTATTCTAAATGCTTGCTTTTGCTGCTTCAGGTCGTGGAAGTGGATCGTATTGTTATCATAATTCTGGAACGTAAAATACTCTTTTCCGTCTTTGTCTTTATAGATCGAATAGATATTGAAATTGTTTTTCGTGTCCGGATCGATCGGGAAAGATAAAGTCTTATCTGTCTGCTTTAGTTGGCAGGCTTCATACTTCTTCTCTGTTGAACAGGCAACAGAGAAGAGTAAAAAGAATAATAATAAATAGGGCTTTTCCATAATAGAAGATGTGTTTATTCCTTCTTTACCGGAGGATAGTCAATCGTATAGTGCAAGCCACGGCTTTCCTTACGTTCCATCGCCTGGCGCGTAATCAGATAGCCGACGTTGATCATGTTACGCAATTCGCACAGCTCTTTGGAAGCCTTGCAACGCTTGAAGAGGCTTTCCGTCTCTTCGTACAGGATATCCAGGCGGTTCCAGGCACGGGTCAGACGGGTGTTGCTGCGGACGATACCGACGTACGATTCCATGATTTGGTTCACTTCCTTCATACTCTGGGTGATCAGTACACGCTCTTCGGTCGAGATCGTGCCTTCGTCGTTCCATTCGGGGATATCGGTGTTGAAGTCGTAGCGTTCGAGGACACTCAGGATATGTTTGGCGGCTGCATCGGCATATACGACTGCTTCGATCAGCGAGTTTGACGCCAAGCGGTTTCCTCCGTGCAGGCCGGTGCACGAACATTCGCCGATCGCATACAGACGGCGGATGCTGGACTGGCCGTTCAGGTCGACACTGATACCGCCGCACAGGTAATGGGCGGCCGGAGCTACCGGGATATAATCTTTTGTGATGTCGATGCCGATGCTGAGGCACTTCTTATAGATATTCGGGAAATGTTTCTTCGTCTCTTCCGGGTCCTTATGCGTCACATCTAAATAGACATGATCATCGCCCCGGAGTTTCATCTCGTTGTCGATGGCACGGGCCACGATATCACGCGGAGCTAAGGACAGGCGTTTGTCATATTTCTGCATAAACTCTTTTCCGTCCAACGTACGCAGAACGCCGCCGTAACCACGCATCGCCTCGGTGATGAGGAAGCAGGGACGGTCGCCCGGATGGAAGAGGGCAGTCGGATGGAACTGGATGAACTCCATGTTCTTGACAGCGCCTTTGGCACGATAGACCATTGCGATACCGTCGCCGGTAGCCACAAGCGGATTGGTCGTGTTGCGGTAAACGGCTTCGCAACCGCCTGTTGCCATGACCGTCACTTTAGACAGGAAGGTTTCCACCTTGCCGGTGTCTTCGTTCAGGACGTATGCGCCATAGCATTTGATGCCCGGCGTGTAGCGGGTGACGATGATGCCCTGGTGGTGCTGCGTGATGATCTCTACCGCAAAATGATGGTTGAATATCGTGATGTTGGGATGTCTCTTGATTGCTTCGATCAGGCTTAGTTGTATCTCGGCGCCGGTGTTGTCCTTGTGGTGCAGGATGCGGAACTCGGAGTGTCCTCCTTCGCGGTGGAGGTCGAACTCGCCGTTCTCTTTCTTGTCGAAGTTCACGCCCCAGTCGATGAGTGCCTTGATCTGGTCGGGAGCGTTACGCACGACCATTTCCACGGCTTCCCGGTCGTTGATCCAGTCGCCGGCAATCATTGTGTCTTCAATATGTTTGTCGAAGTTGTCTACCAGCAGGTTTGTAACCGAAGCGATACCTCCCTGTGCAAAGTAAGTGTTCGCTTCCTCCAACTCTGTCTTGCAGATGATGGCTACTTTCCCCTTATCGGCTACCTTCAAAGCGAGGCTCATGCCGGCGATACCGGAACCGATCACTAAGAAATCGAATTGTTGTACCATAGTTTATATCCTTTGTGGCTGACAAAGTTAGGAATTAACTTATTTGGTTGTACCTTGAAATGGCTGCTTTCGTGCAAAATAGTCCGTATTACCGATTCTTTTGATATTTTAAACTTCCCGGCGTAAACATCTCAGAAAGGAACCCTGTTCTATTGGGGCATTGGATATCCTGCTAATTATTAATACTTAAACGTTTTAAAATATGAAGTCTAAAGTAATATTGAGTGCGCTGGCCCTGCTGTTTGCAGCCGGTGCGATGGCTCAGGATTGTACGTTCTTTTTCCCGCAGACCAAAGGCACGCAGCTCGTGAAAAAAGGCTACGATGCAAAAGGGAACCTGCAGAGTGTGATGACTTACACCGTCGACGAAGTGAAAAACATCCCTTCCGGCCTTGAAGTGGAAGCCGATTACGTGTTTCAGAACAATGCCGGGACAGTCTACGACAAGGGCGACCTGGAGGCTTTCTGTCAGAACGGCGAGTTCTTTATGGACATGAAAGAAGTCCTGTCCAACCCGTCCTTTGTCTCCACCGTGCAGTCTGATGTGGAGGCGACAGATGCAGTCCTCAACTATCCGAGTGTGGCAAACGCTCCTTCCGGCAACGCTGACGATGTCTATTTCGATGATGCCTACATCCAGATCTATTCGAAGAAGAACCGTAAGGATCGCAAGAACGTGTCTATCTACGACCGCGAATATGTGACAACGGAACAGGTGACGACTCCTGCCGGCACGTTCGACTGCACGAAAGTAAAGTATAAAATCAAATCCCGCTCTCCGAAAGAAACGATCGAAGGCTACGGATATGAATGGTATGCGCCGAATGTCGGTGTCGTCAAGAACGAACAGTATAACAACAACGACCAGTTGCAGTATTATACTGTCCTCGAAGTCGTAAAGTAAAGAAAAGATATATTCCTTATTTGGAATTGTTTGACCGGTTTAAGTGGATGCGCTGTTACTGAGAAGTAGCGGCGCATTTTCTATTCCCCCGATCGCCAAAAGAAATAAAATGATTATCTTTCGCCAAAATTCAGGATAATGGACAGAGTCTTTAAATCGAAAGTTGGTTGGTGGTATCATCTGATACTGTTTGTAATGGCTGCAAGCACTGTTTTTGCTTTTGTCGGCGGCAAGTCTCCCGTCACGATGATCGTGCTGCTGTTGTTTACGTTAGAGTGCGTGCATATGTTGTTGTCGACCTGGTATAAGGTGACTGACGATGGTTATCTGATTGCCCATTGCAGCCTCTTCCCGGAAAAACGGATTCCCATTTCGGAGATCAGTGCTGTGGAAGTGACGGTCATGCCTGTTTCGAGTTATGCCCTGTCGTTGGACCGGCTGATTATTTATAAGGGAGACGTGCAATGGCTGCTGATTTCTCCCGTAAATAAACAGGACTTCCTTAAGCTGTTGCGGAAGCATAACCCGGGGATCCGGATTAAGGAGCCGATGATTTGATTGAGGTAGTAATGTAAATCTAATCGAGTATGAAACTAAGTTTAAAAGAGATTTCAGGAATCCCATGGTGTACTGGTTGATTGTGCTCGCGGTTGTATTATGGGGCGCATGTCAGTTTATGGGTATTTGGTATGGAGACTGGCTGAGAGCTTTCCTTTGCAGTCTGAGCATGCTTGCTCCTTTATTTATAGCTTGTACTCCATACTATATTGCAGATACCGGCAACCTGAATGGCATCATCCAAATATCCTTTATCACTCGTATAGAACAGCTTAGAAAAGGCGGTTACCGCATCTTCTATACTTGGATGGAGAATGGCAAGGAGAGAAGCAGTTGCTTTTATCCGAAAGAAGGGCAAGCATTTATCGATAAATTATTAGAAATTAATCCCAATATAAAACTTAATTAAATCTGAGAACATGAAATACGATGTTGCCATAATCGGAGGCGGTCCCGCCGGTTATACAGCTGCTGAAAAAGCGGCTGCAGGTGGTTTGTCTACCTTGCTTTTTGAGAAGAATGCGTTAGGCGGTGTTTGTCTGAATGAAGGCTGTGTGCCGACAAAGACGCTGCTCTATTCTGCCAAAGTGTATGATACGATCAAACACGCGCCCAAATATGCGGTGAGTGCGGAGAACCCGACTTTCGATTTTGCGAAGATTGTCGCCCGTAAGAATAAAGTGGTGAAAAAGCTGACAGCCGGTATCCGCATGAAGATGAAGGAACACGGTGTGGAAGTTGTCAGCGGCGAGGCCGAAATAAAAGGACGTGCAGCCGACGGAACTATCTCTATCGCCTGCGGAGAAACGGTTTATGAAGCCGCCAACCTGCTGATCTGTACCGGTTCGGAAACCGTTATCCCGCCGATTCCCGGATTGGCGGAGACGGAATACTGGACAAGCCGCGAAGCCCTTCAGTCTAAAGAGCTGCCCGCATCGTTAGTGATTATCGGCGGCGGTGTGATCGGCATGGAGTTCGCTTCGTTCTTCAACAGCATGGGAACGGAAGTGCACGTGGTCGAAATGCTGGATAAGATTCTCGGCCCGATGGACAGGGAACTGTCCGAAATGCTACAGGCCGAATACGCCAAACGCGGCATTAAGTTCTATTTAGGACACAAGGTGACAGCCGTAAGTGCCGAGGGTGTGACGGTCGAGAAAGACGGCGAGACATTCGTCGTCCGGGGAGAAAAGGTCCTGTTGAGCGTCGGCCGTCGTCCCGTAACCAAAGGATTCGGCCTGGAAACACTGGCGCCCGAACCCTTCCGCAGTGGCATCAAGGTGAACGAATATATGCAGACTTCCATTCCGAACGTCTATGCCTGTGGCGATATCACAGCTTTCTCCCTATTAGCGCATACAGCTGTTAGCGAGGCGGAAGTGGCTGTCGACCATCTTTTAGGCAAGAACCGCGGCATGAGCTATAAGGCGATACCGGGCGTTGTCTACACCAATCCTGAAATAGCCGGTGTCGGCAAGACGGAAGAAGAACTGCAAGCCGAAGGAACTCCTTACACCGTAAAGAAAATCCCGATGGCGTTCTCCGGCCGCTTTGTTGCCGAAAACGAACAAGGCAACGGCGTCTGCAAGCTGATCCTGGCCGAAGACGAAACGATCGTCGGCGCCCACCTGTTGGGTAATCCGGCTTCCGAACTGATTGTGATTGCCGGCATCGCCATCGAAAAGGGCATGAAGGCGGACGAACTGAGGCCATTGTCTTCCCGCACCCGACCGTAGGCGAAATCATCAAGGAAGCCCTTTGATAAATTAGTTCCGTCGGCATGAAATAAAAAGTTTCAGCGACGGAACTAAAGTTTCTTGCCCGTGAAACAAAAGTTTCATGCCGATGAAACTAAAGTTTCAGCCCGAAGGAACAGGTGAAACTTTTTCATCTGTTTTCTCCCGGCCGGGGAGAAAAAGGCATCTCTTCTGTGACGTTTCATCATAAATATCTTTATAAGCGGCTGAAAATGCTACAGATTACCGAAAAAATCATTTACTTTGCAACCTTAAATAATATGCCGATGTGCCAATGTGCTAATATGCCAATGAGAATTGGCAGGTTGCACGGGATGGTTTAGATTGGCATATTGGCAAATTGATTAATTGGCAAATTATTATTATGGCACAAGAAGATGTATTTAAGAAGTTAGTTTCGCACTGTAAAGAATACGGTTTCGTATTCCCCTCTTCAGAGATTTATGATGGTTTAGGTGCAGTCTATGATTATGGACAGTACGGCGTAGAGCTGAAAAACAATATAAAGAAATATTGGTGGGACAGCATGACACTGTTGCACGAAAACGTTGTCGGCATCGACTCCGCTATCTTTATGCATCCGACTATCTGGAAAGCATCCGGCCATGTTGACGCATTCAACGACCCGCTGATCGATAACAAAGATTCGAAGAAACGTTATCGCGCCGATGTGCTGATCGAAGACCATCTGGCAAAGATCGAGGAAAAGATGAATAAGGAAGTTGCCAAGGCTGCCAAGAAATTCGGCGACGCTTTCGACGAAGCCCAGTTCCGTGCAACCAACGGACGCGTACTCGAACACCAGGCTAAGTGGAACGAAATCCACGAACGCTATTCAAAAGATATGAATGACTCCAACTTCGAGGACCTGCGCCAGCTGATCCTGGATTGCGAAATCGTTTGCCCGATCTCCGGAACACGTAACTGGACGGATGTGCGCCAGTTCAACCTGATGTTCTCGACCGAAATGGGCTCGACTGCCGAAGGAGCTTCCAAGATCTATTTGCGTCCGGAAACGGCACAGGGTATTTTCGTGAACTTCCTGAATGTGCAGAAGACAGGCCGTATGAAGATTCCTTTCGGTATCGCACAGATCGGTAAGGCTTTCCGTAACGAGATCGTCGCCCGCCAGTTCATCTTCCGTATGCGCGAGTTCGAACAGATGGAGATGCAGTTCTTCGTTCGTCCGGGCGAAGAGATGGAATGGTTCAAGAAATGGAAATCGACCCGCTTGAAATGGCATCAGGCTATGGGATTGGGTAACGAGAAATATCGCTATCACGACCACGAAAAGTTAGCGCACTACGCCAATGCCGCTACCGATATCGAATTCGAAATGCCGTTCGGCTTCAAGGAAGTGGAAGGCGTCCACAGCCGTACGAACTTCGACCTGAGCCAGCACGAGAAGTTCTCCGGCAAGAAAATACAATACTTCGATCCGGAACTGAACCAGAGCTATACGCCGTACGTAATCGAAACCTCTATCGGTGTCGACCGCGTATTCCTGAGTGTGATGGCCGGTTCTTATTGTGAAGAAACGCTGGAAAACGGCGAAACACGTGTCGTACTGAAATTGCCTGCAGCGCTGGCTCCTATCAAGTTGGCCGTATTGCCGTTGGTGAAGAAAGACGGTCTGCCCGAAAAGGCGGAAGAGATCGTCAATATGCTGCGCTTCGACTTCCGTTGCCAGTATGATGAAAAGGATTCTATCGGCAAACGCTACCGCCGCCAGGATGCTATCGGAACCCCGTACTGTATTACAGTTGACCACGATACTTTGAAGGATAACTGTGTCACGATCCGCTTCCGCGATACGATGGAACAGGAACGTGTCAGCATCGACAAGCTGCATGAGATTATCTCCGAAAAGGTAAGCATGAAGAATTTATTAAAAAAGATAATGGAGTAAAACGAATGAAGAAATACCTGCATATCGCGTTGATGTTGTTCTGTGTTCTCGCTGTCTCTTCCTGTAAGGACGACGATGATGACAAGAAGGCTGTTGAGCAAGAGGCTTATAAACTGGAACAGGAAGCTGCTTTCCAAGCAAAAATAAACGAAGGATACGAAAAATGGGCTTCAGAAGATAATGACGGTTTTGTCTTTGCCAAACTGATAAAGAAAGGGGATGGCAAACAGGCTTACTTCAATAGCCTTGTTTCGGTTTACTATAAAGGCTCTTTGACGGATGGAACGGTCTTTGACCAGAAGTTGCTTGAAGACGGAACTCCGTTTAATTGTGCAGTAAGTCCTTACTATAGTACTACAATTACAGATCCGGTTACAAGTGTTAAAACCCAATATGGTTCGGTTATTACCGGTTGGGGAGTCGCTTTGCAGCATATGGTTGAAGGTGATAAATACGAAGTCTGGATTCCGCAGCAATTAGCTTACGGTGCAAATGGAAGCGGTAGTATTCCTGGTTATTCAACTTTGGTATTTGAAATAGAACTTGTCTCGGTAGATGTACAGGCCGTAAAGCCGAGTTAAGCTAAATATTTCTCTGGCTATAAAAGAAGAAAGGGAGTGTGTCAAAAGTCAGACACACTCCCTATTTCATGTTGCGGAGCATAAAAATCAAAGTCAGATAAGTTCGTTTTATCAAAGATAAAAAACTTCCTTTGTGGCGTTGCCCGTTTTAAGAGATATCATAAACAGAGGGGGTGACGGATTGACCAAAGAAGCCTTGACTATACACAAGTAAAGCTTGGCTATTTGTAGTCCAGGCTTTTTTTATACATTGGAATCACAAACAATAAATAAAAACCAAAATGATAACTATGCTTAAAAGCGTGTCCTGTAACAGGGATGCGCTTTTTGGGGTTGCGGCGGAAGATATAAAGGGTAATTCAAGCTTTTCATGCTTTGCCGGTGGACACGTGTGGATACCAGTACCGCCCTCCTGTCGCCGGCAGCAGCACGATGCCGAAACAGGTCGGGCTGTGCATCGTAATCCTCGGCGGCGAGTCGTTCAAGGTGGGGGATTGATGGGGAGAGGCAGACTCCGATCCCATGTCAAGCGCGGGGACAAGGGAACATCTTCCTTAAATGATTTCTCTTAACTTGCCAGGTGATTGTCTGCAATCCCGTATTGCAACGATGTAGATAGTTGTCTCTTCTATGAAATATACAAGATTGAAGTGTTTACCGCAGACTAACGAACGGTAGTGTTCGGGCAGGTTTTGCCTCCGTTGCGGAACTCTTGGGTCGAGCGGATAACGGTTTCCCTGAATGCTTCATCGGTCATGACTAAAGGGCCTGGACGGTCTTCTGTTTTTGCCACCCCCGACTTGCATATACGGTGAATGTATTTCTTAACCTTTTCGAGCGTCTCGGCATCCTCTATAGAAAGAATGGATTCGATAAGGCTTTGTTTGCTGGTTTGTAACTCTAATGCTGTCATATTCCGGTTAATGGATGATGATTGCAAAGATAGTGATTTAAGCGGATATCTCGGATTATTACTATATCTTTGTGTGCAGTACGTATTTACTAACTAAAGAAGAAAGGAGTCCCGTATGACAACAAAGCCTTATAAATATGATGAAGACGACGCTCGCGAACCGCAGCGCATCTCTGAACCGGCGGTTTCTTATGCCGCATCCCGGAGTGCTGCGAGCTTGAAGCTTGAAGCGATCGATGAGCTTATGAATATCTTTGATACGGACCGTCTGTCGCGGGCTGTGGATTTCCTGCGCACGTTGGGACGGGAGGAGGAAGACTTGATGCCCGGTGGAATTCCGGCTTTGCAGTTTACGAAGGAGGAGCTGATAGCGGAACTCCGGCAATCAGAAGAAGACAGACAAGCCGGTCGTTTCCGTTCGAGTGAAGAGGTTTTTGGAAGTCTGGAGCAGAAATATCCTTTCCTATGCGAGTAGTCTGGAATAAGAAGGCAGAGTATCATCTAAACGTGATAATCAATTATAGTATCGAAACTTTTGGAGAAAGAGTTGCCAAGCGGCTTTATCGCCGGATAAAGGAAAATGATGCGCGGTTGGCTGCCAATCCTAATTTAGGAAAGCGGGAATTGCTGCTTGAAGACATGCCGATTGTTTACAGGAGTCTGGTTGTACATAAACACTATAAGTTGATCTATCATATCGAAGCAGAGACAATCTATGTCGCCGCCCTTTTCGATACTCGCAGGGACCCGGCGTCTTTGGGGGATCATATAAAGTAAAAGAACAGGCCGTGTCAATACTCTTTTGATACGGCCTGTTCTTTTGCGATCCCGCGTCGAGCGCGGGAACGGGGGTGTTATCTCTCTTACAACTTATGTATCACCTTCATCAACTGGTCGCCCAGGCCGATGGTGTAGCCTTGGGAGACGAAGACGACACGGTTGAAGGTGTCGGCGATGATGAAGATCGGGAGGGTGTTGGCGTTCGGCAGTTTCATGGCGGCGGCGATCTCTTTCTGGATCGTCTTGTCGGTGTCGATGCCGTATGTGATGGTGCCGGGCAGGTCGCCGAACTCTTTCGGGTCGAAGTTCTGGAAGCCTTTCTCGTCAGGGAAGAGTAAGACCATGCCGCGTCCCCATTCCTCGAGGTCCTTCTTGACGGCGGCGATGTCGCGCATGGCGTGGTTGGTCGGTTCCTGGCGGGAGCCGAGGATGGCGACGATGTAGTAGCCGCGGCCGGTGGTGGCCAGGAGGCTTGTCTCTTCGCCTGTGTCGGCGCGCTTGAAGGTGTTTTCGGAGTTGAAGTTACCGATCACCTGGATGTCGTCTTCGCTTTCACGCATCTCTAATTTGATGTTGCTTGTCTGGCCCGGTTCTACGTTGAAGAAAGTTATTTCCGCCAGCACGCTGCCGTTTGCCATACGCGTACCGGTTACGAGCATATAGTTACCTTCGTCTAATGAGAGCGGCTTCTTCAGCAAGGCGCTCCAAGTGTCGCCACCGCCCATGTCCACGTCGCCAGACTCGAAGTTCAGGGTTTGCAACTTGCCGGTCGGCAACACTTTCGCGATGGTGAAGTGGCTATAGTATTTCGGGTCCTGGAGGGCCTTGATCGGCTGGTAGGAGGCGATTACCCTGCCCTGCTTGGCTGTCATTTGTTCGGCTGCTTCAAAGTCCACATCCACCCAGTTCACGCCTTTGGCATACTGCACTTTCCCCGCTACCGGCTCGATGCGTGCCGGGATACCCAAGCTGCGGCAGACGGCGACGAAGAAGATATTGCGGGAGCCTTTGTCGACCACACGCGCTTTCCATACGCCCATCGGCATGATAGGGATGCGTTGCGGGTTCAGGCTGTCGTTGATCGTGATATTCTGCTTCACCCAGTCGACCAATACCTGCGGGTCGGCCTTTGCCTTTCGCACCTGCTCGGGGTCGACGTTGGAGGCGAAGAAGCGCTTGTAAGGAGTCAGGAACTCGTTTGCCACACGCGGGTTGAGGATATACTCGGTGAAGAGGGAGCTTTGCACGGACGGCGTGTTGTTCAGGTGGTCGGCCAGTACGGATGCCGGCGTGTCGCGCAGGTCCTTGGAAGAGATTGCCTTCAACAGGTCCATTGCCATAGGACGCTTATCCGCCGGGGCTTCGCGCAGGAACTTCTCGATTTCGCGCCAGTTGCCGCGGCTACCGATCAGGAAATCTGCCGTCTTCAGCGGGTCGATACCCAACTCTTTGGCGAGGGCTTCCGCCTTTTCTTCGGTGTAGAAGGTCGCTACATATTTATTACGGATCACATCCTCTTCGTGCAGGCGTTTGGCGTTGGCCTCTTTCTGCTCGTCCGTGACTTCCGCTGCGATGGAGCCGTCTACCGGAGGAATGATGTCGAGGGTGACCGTTTCGATGTCGCCCGGCTTCTTGTCGAGCGTGATCGTCACGTTGTCGTCTTTGCCGAACGATACTTTGCTGTAGCCGAACTTGCCGTCTTTGGTCGCCCATACCAGCATATCGCCTTTACCGGCGGAGAGGAAGGTCTTGCCTTGTGCGTCGGCCTTCTTGTTGGCTACGGAGTAGAACTCGGCATAGTTGTATATCTTGAATTCAACGTCGGCTCCGGCGGCTGGTTTGCCGTCCGCGTCGACAACCGTGATGGTCGCTTTGGCGGTCGGGGCGTAGTTGTCGATTACGTTGATTTCGGTGTAGCCGTCGGTCACGTCCATGACCTCTTCCGGGCCGTTATATTTGCCGAATACCTTCGTGTGCATCAGCATACCCCGGTAGGCCGGTCCGTTGAACCAGCCTAAGTTGAGCACCGGTTCCGGTTCGCAAGCCCCCATGAAGTACCATTTGCCATTCACCCAGGCTTCCACCCAGGCATGGTTGTCGTCGGTATGCGCCCAACGCGGCGTATAGACCTGGCGTGCCGGGATACCGACGGAGCGAAGGGCGGCCACTGTGAAGGTCGACTCTTCGCCGCAACGTCCGTAAGCCGTCTTGACGGAGGCAAGCGGCGAGCTTGTGCGGGCGTCGGAAGGCGTATAGATCACTTTCTCGTGACACCAATGGTTCACTTCGAGCACGGCGTCATAGAGCGACAGGCCTTTCACCCGGTCTTTCAGCTCTTCGTAAAAAACCATGCGGCTCTCGTCGAGGTTCTCGTTGTTGACACGTACGGGAAGTACGAAATGGCGGAATATATCTTCCGGGATACTGTCGCCCCACGGCATTTCCACCCGCGCCCGGAAGGAGCTGCGGATATTGTCGAGATAAAGTTGTCCGTTGTAATCCGTAATATCCCCGATCGGCATATAGGCATAAAGGAAGGTAAGCGCCTCCTTCTCGTCGGGTGTCATCGATTGGTTGAAGACGGAAAACAGGTCCCCGTTGGGCAGGGCGGCCTTCTTGGCCTGGAAGTCCTGTTCTACTTCGGCGCGAAACGTATCGTCCGAAATGAAATGTTGTTGTCTGTTGCATGAAGTTCCCACGAGGAGAACGAACAATAGCAGGAATAGATTTGTTTTAATCATAGCGTTAATTTTATCAGCACAAATATACGGAATATATTTATTAGTCAGCCGGTAAGACTGGCTTTTAAGTGTTAACCTGTTGTGCATATCGTTATTTTTTCTTTACTTTGAAGTGATAAATTACAAGAGTAAACCGTTATAAGCCTATGTTCCACGAATTCGAATTGTTTCACAGTGCGGAAGGAATCTTGCTGATTGCTTCTGTCATTCTTTTCTTCAGTATTTTTGCCGGTAAGGCCGGTTTCCGTTTCGGGCTTCCCGCTTTGTTGTTGTTTTTAGGTGTCGGTATGCTGTTCGGCAGCGACGGGTTAGGGATACAATTCAGTAATCCGAATATCGCCCAGTTCATCGGTATGCTGGCGTTGAGTATCATCCTGTTTTCGGGTGGTATGGACACGAAGGTGTCTGAGGTGAAACCGATTGCGACGCAGGGCATCATCCTGGCGACGGTGGGAGTGTTGGCCACGACGTTTATTACGGGCGGCTTTATCTACTATATTTCCATCCTTGCGACCGGATATGAGGCGTTGCCGTTTGCAGAGTCTTTGCTGTTGGCGGCGGTCATGTCGTCAACCGATTCGGCTTCCGTCTTCTCGATTCTGCGCAGCAAGGGCGTCTACCTGAAAGAACGGTTGCGGCCGACGCTCGAGTTGGAAAGTGGTAGTAACGACCCGATGGCCTATATGCTGACGCTTCTTCTGATCGCTTATATCCAGGTGGGAGGCATGAACTTACAAGATGCCGTGTTGCAGCTGATCATCCAGCTTTCCGTCGGGGCTGTCGCCGGTTTCCTGTTAGGGAAGTTAGCTGTCTATATTATCAATCATATCGATATCGACAATGAGTCGTTGTATCCGATCCTGTTGTTGACAACGGCGTTTTTCACCTTCTCGGTGACGACCCTGTGCAAGGGCAACGGCTACCTGGCTGTTTATATTGCCGGACTGGTGGTCGGGAATGCCAAGATTGTGCATAAGAAGAGTATGAGGACGTTTTTCGATGGCTTCACCTGGCTGTGGCAGATCGTGATGTTCCTTACGCTGGGCTTGCTGGTTAATCCGCACGAGCTGCTTCCGGTGGCGCCGATCGGGCTGACGGTAGGTTTCTTTATGATTGTGGTAGCCCGTCCGCTGAGTGTCTTCCTTTGCCTGCTGCCGTTCAAGAACTTTTCCGTGAAGGGCAAACTGTATATCTCGTGGGTGGGGCTTCGCGGAGCCGTGCCGATCATCTTTGCTACTTATCCGATGATTGCTGGGATCGAGCATGCCGGCACGATCTTCAATGTGGTTTTCTTTATCACAATCCTTTCCCTCCTGATACAGGGCACAACCGTTACGCAGGCGGCCAAATGGCTTGGGCTGGTGGACGAGCCGGAGCGTAAAAATGAATTTGGGATCGAACTGCCGGAAGAGATCAAGAGCGCGATGAGCGAAATAGATATTACCCCAGCGGTCCTTGCACACGGCAACAGGCTGATGGAGCTTACCTTGCCCGACCATACGCTGGCCGTTATGGTGAAACGCGACGGCCTCTATTTCATCCCGAAAGGAAACACGGAACTGAAAGAGAACGACAAACTCCTGATGATTTCCGATAACGACGAGGCGTTGCTTCAGGCATACGAGTCGTTGGGTGTGACGGATTATACGTTGAAGAAGAACTGATTCCCCCTCTTCTATTGCATGTTACAGCCGTATTCTTTTCATGTTACAACTGTCTTCCTTCTATGTTACGGTTGTCATTCTTTTGTTTTACAGCTGTGACATGAATAACGGGTGTTTATAAAAACACAAGGCATTCCGCATAAACCGTTCTGTTTGCCGGGTTGTTCACTCCTGTACGGCACAAACGGTATTTGTGGAACGCCTTGGTCGATTTATTTCAACTCGAACTTAATCCGGTCGCGTATATCAGTGGAGGAGGCTCCTATCAGCGCTTCGAACTCTCCTGGTTCGGCTACCCATTCGTGCTTGCTGTCGTCAAAGAAGCTCAAAGCATCGGTGTTGACAGTGATGGAGACCTGTTTCGCTTCGCCGGGTTGCAGGCGTACTTTGCTGAAACCCTTCAACTCTTTTACCGGACGGGGCAAGGATGATTTCTTATCGCTGATGTAGAGTTGCACGATTTCCGAGCCTTCCCGTTTCCCTGTATTCCGGATGCTGACGGTGAAGGTGACCGGTTCGCCGGCTTTGATCACTTTCTTGTCTGCCGTCACTTTTCCATATTCGAATGTCGTATAGCTCAATCCGTGTCCGAAGGGGAAGAGGGGACGGATCTTTTCCTTGTCCATCCAGCGGTAACCGACAAAGAGTCCTCGTTATATTCCACGTCGACGATATGGCTGCCGTCTTCACGAGGCTTGCCCGGATAGGTGTTTAATTTATGAGCAGGCACTTCCTCTAATGCGTTGGGGAAGGTGAAAGGCAGTTTGCCGGAAGGATTGACATCACCCAGCAGGATGGAGGCGAGAGCATTTCCGGCTTCGCTTCCGAGATACCAGGCTTGTACGACTGTCGACACTTCCTTGAGCCAGGGCATGGCAACGGCATTCCCGGAGATGTTTACGACAATGAGTTTCTTATTGGCTGCGGCGAGGGCACGGATTACCCGGTCCTGGTCGTAAGGCAGGGCGAGGCCGGCGCGGTCGGAATCTTCGCAGTCCTGTCCCGTGCTTTTGTTTAGTCCGCCGATAAAGATGACATAGTCGGCTGTGCGGGCCATTTCGACAGCTTCGTCGATCAGGGCTTCGGGCGACCGGTCATCCCGAAGATTCTGGCCGGTGACAACCCCGTTGTATTCGCCGGTCGGATCCCCTACATAGCCGCGAGCGTAAAGTACTTCCGTACGGCCGTTGATACGTTTCTTTAGTCCGTCGAGGGGCGAGAGTTCATATTTGGCTTTGAGCGATGAACTACCGCCTCCGACGGTCATCATCTTGATGGCGTTTTCACCTACGACCAGGATACGTTTGGCTTGATCGGTGTCGATAGGCAATACGTTGTCGCGGTTCTGCAAGAGGACGATCCCTGCTTCGCCGATCCGGCGGGCCGCATCGAAGTGTTCGTCCGAGCAAAGGGCGCCATAGGGACGTTGGGGGTTCATGTTGGTGCGGAAAGCCAGACGGAGAATGCGACGGACTTTGTTGTCCAGCTCTTCGGTTCCAACTTTCCCTTCACGGATAAGTTGCAGATAGGGCAATGCAAGGTAATAGTTGTCATAGGCATTGCTGGAACCGTTCGAAAGCCCGTTTGTCCAGCTTCCGAATTCCATGTCCAGTCCGTTCCGGATGGCTTCCCCGGTATCATGTGTGCCGCCCCAGTCTGAGACAACCACGCCGTCGAATTTCCATTCCCCTTTCAGGATGTTGTTTAGCAAGTACTGATTATGGCAGTTGTGCTCGTCCTTATACAGGTTGTACGCCCCCATGATGGCCCATGCTTTGCCTTCGGTGACGGCCGCTTTGAACGCAGGCAGATAGATTTCATATAAAGTCCGGTCATCGACGATGACGTTTGTAGTATGACGGTTCACTTCGTGGTTGTTCAGTGCATAGTGCTTGACACAGGCAGCAACGCCGTTCGCCTGTACGCTCTGGATGTAAGGGACGACCATCCGGCCGGCCAGATAAGGGTCTTCACCCATGTATTCGAAGTTACGGCCGTTCAACGGAGTCCGATAGATGTTGACACCCGGTCCGAGCAGCATATTTTTATTGCGGTAACGGGCCTCTTCACCGATACTTTTCCCGTAAAGGCGGGCAATTTCCGTATCCCAGGAGGCTGCCAGGCAGGTGAGGGCCGGGAAGGCCACACACGAGTCGTTGGTCCATCCCGCCTGATCCCATTCGTCCCAAAGCACTTCCGGACGAATACCGTGCGGGCCGTCGGTGGTCCAGCATTCGGGGATTCCCAGACGGGGAACGCCGGCCGAACTGAATTTGGACTGGGCGTGCGTCAGCGCAACCTTTTCTTCGAGTGTCAGCCGCGAAAGAGCGTCTTCCACCCGTTCTTCCACCGGTTTACTGTTGTCCAGATAAACCGGGACTTCCTGTCGCTGTGCGTTAGCCAGAGCCGGCAGGAATAAGAACGCACAAGCTATACTTTTGATGATATCCATATTGTTATCGTACTTTTAGATTGAGTGATTGAATATATTCTTTTTGGATGATGCATTGCTCGATCCGGCTGTTCCGGATAAACTCAAGCAAGGTCGCTTTGGCCTTTTCCTGTTCCGGTCGTGCATCCCGGATTTCTTTGTAAGTGCTTCGGGGAGCTTCGGAGAAAGCGACTATACTTTCCCAGCCCTCCGGAGCCTTGATGCCCGCAAATGCGGAATTGTCTATTTTCTTGTAAGGCCAGAAGGTCCATCCGATATTGTTCTCTTCCATGACATGGCAGAAGGCGTTCATCCAGGCTTCCCGGTTGTGGCCTATTTCGCCCATATACATCGGCAGGTTCACCCGGTCGCGGAAGTCGATGATTTCCTGGATGGCGGCTTGAGTCGCTTCTCCCCCGTAGCGGTGGCAGGTGTACATGATCTTGTCGTCGTAAGTCGAATCGGTGAAGGGACGGAAATTGCCGTTCCACTGGGCGCCTCCCAACAAGATGATGTGGTTGCGGTCTACCTCACGGATGGCTGCGACCGCCCGTTTGTGGAGTGGTTCCAACTTGGCATTCAGCTCTTCCATGTTTTCAAAATAAGGGGCGATCGGTTCGTTGATCAGTTCGTATCCTAAGATTACCGGTTCATTCTTATAGTAGTCGGCTATTTTGCACCAAATGTCGCAAAACAGTTGTTGACTTGGTTCGCTGTCGAACAGCCAGGGGTAACCGTAGCTGTCGTCGATGTTATCGCCGGTCTGTCCGCCCGGTGCATCGTGCATATCCAGTATCAGGTAAAGATGGTTGTCCCGGCACCAGCCGACGACACTGTCTATGCGGGCAAAGCCGTCTTGCGCTGCGGTCAGTCCCATATAGTCTTCATCCGTGAACAGTTTATAGTGGAACGGCAGGCGTATGGTGTTTGCGCCTGTGGAAGCAATGAACTCGATGTCTTCCCGGGTGATGTAGTTGTCCTTGAACTGTTTCCAGAATTCGGCGACAAAGTCCGGTCCGACCATTTCGCAAAGCATCTGGTTGATCCGGCCCGGAGAATTGGTCTTGTTGAATCCGAACATATATCCTTCCGGATTCAGCCAGTTGCCTAAGTTCGTCCCTTTTATCAGGAACTTGCTTCCATTCGGAAGGATGAGGTTCTGTCCGTCTATGCGGATGAAGGATTCAGGCGCAGGCGTAATTGCCGACTCTTGCTGTGTTTGCTGTTGGCACGCAACTAAACATCCTATGATCAGTAATGCGTAAATTATATTTCTCATGTTCATCTCTGATTACTTAATTAATAACTTCAAAATCGGCAGAAAGCCCTTCCTGGCTGTTCGTGCCTAACCAAATGGTGAAATCGCCCGGTTCGACGACTTTTTGCATATCGATATTCCAGAATGCCAGTTCGCTGACTGGAAGAGAGAACGTGACAGTCTGTTTTTCCCCGGGTTGCAGGTCGACACGCTTGAACCCTTTCAGCTCTTTAACCGGACGGGTGACGGAACCGACTTTATCCTGTATGTAAAGCTGTACGACTTCCGTTCCGGCATATTTCCCGGTGTTTGTAATGTCGACGCTGGCAATCAGTGTATCGGTTGTCTTCAGTTTATCTGCGGAGATGTTTATCCGGTCGTATTGGAAAGTCGTATAACTCAGTCCGTATCCGAACGGGAACAACGGGCTGAAACCGGCATCCATATAGAAAGAGGTGCAACCTAACGATGTTTGTCCGGCCTCCAAAGGTATTTCGTCTATCAGGATTTCCTGCCCGCTCGGAGCGCGTCCTGTGTGATGATGTGCGTAATATATAGGTGACTGTCCTGTCATTTTAGGGAAGGTAACCGGAGTTTTTCCGCTTGGGACAGCAGTTCCGAACAGCAGGTCGACCAAGGCCGGACCACCCATTGTGCCGGGGTGGAACGAGTAGAGGACGGCTGCTGATTCTTCCACCTGCTTTCCAATCGTCAGTGGCCGGCGGCCATGACGATTGTCACGACGGGTTTGCCGGTTTGTGACAGGGCGGAGATTAGGTCAGCCTGTGCTCCCTGCAAATTCAAATCGGCTAAAGAATGCGCTTCTCCTGAAAGGATGGCCTCTTCGCCAACGAAGGCCAATACGATATCGGCGTTCCGGACGGCGGCAACTGCTTTCGTGATGCCTTCGCGCTGTTTGTCGCGGCTGTAGGCGAGTCCCGGTTCGTAGACAATCCGTATTTTGTCGCCATACATTTCCTGCAATGCTTTCAACGGTGTCTGGGTATGTTCCTTTTCCCCGTCGAAAACCCATGTTCCCAGCTGGTCATGCGGGGCATCCGCCAGCGGGCCTGTTACGACGATCGTGCGGATCTTATCTGTCAGAGGCAAAGTCTGTTTGTCGTTTTTCAACAGGATAGCCGATTGGATGGCGGCTTCCTTGGCCTTAGCCAAATGGTCTTCTGCATATTTTACCGATTGGTCGGCGTCCACATATGGGTTCTCAAATAACCCTAACCTGAATTTCAACCGCAGGATGTTGCGGACAGCATCGTCTATTGTGGCTTCCGAAACCTTCTTCTCTTTCACCAATGCCTCCATGTTATGAATAAAGACGCTGCTTACCATATCCATATCTACGCCGGCATTGATCGCTTTTTCAGCTGCTTCTTTCTCATCTTTGCAGAAGCCGTGTGCGATCATTTCTGCTGCTGAGGCCCAGTCTGTCACCACCATGCCGTCGTAGTTCCATTCTTTACGGAGTACATCTTTTAAAATGAATTTGTTTGCCGTGGAAGGGACTCCGTCGTTATCGTTGAACGAGGTCATAAAGGTTGCACAGCCTGCACGCGCCGCCGCCTCGAACGGTGGAAAATAGACGTTGCGCAACACACGTTCCGGGATGAATGTCGAGTTATAGTCTTTTCCACTTTCTACAGCTCCATATCCGACAAAATGTTTGGCACAGGCAGCCATGGATGTGGGGTCATTCAAGGAATCGCCCTGGAACCCCGTTACCATTGCAGTTCCCATCACGGCAGACAGGTAGGGATCTTCCCCGCAACTTTCCGCCATACGTCCCCAGCGTGCATCCCTCGATACGTCGATCATTGGGGCAAATGTCCAACGGATTCCGTCGGCCGATGCTTCGATAGCCGCTACCCTGGCTCCGTCTTCTGCTATTTGGGGATTGAAAGTGGCCGCTTGTCCCAAAGGAATCGGGAAGATTGTTTTATAGCCATGGATGACATCCCGCGACATCAAAAGAGGTATTCCTAAGCGGGATTCTTTTACGGCTATTTCCTGTGCCTTATTCACCAATTCAGGATCGGTCAGGTTCAGCAACGAACCGACTTTTCCTTCTTTGATCAGCCCTGCTATTTCTTCGATGCCGCCAAAAGGACTTAGCTGGTTCATCTGGCCGATCTTTTCCTGCAAGGTCATTTGCTTTAGCAAAGCGTTTACCCGGCTTTCAACATCTCCTTCTTTAGCCTCTTGAGGTTCTGCGCACGATAAAAGAGGCAAAAGCAACAAGCAGGCAGATAATCGTTTTATATTCATGGCATTATTTTTTTTGATATACACGTACGTAATCTATTTCAAAGACGGTGGGAAGCGCTGTTTCGTCTATACCCTTCGCACCTCCCCAGTCGCCACCCCAGGCCAGATTCAGTTTCAGGTAGAAAGGCGTGTTGAAAGGCCAGGTGTCTTTGTTGCCGGTTTTGTCGTTTTCAAAAGTAAAGTAACATTCTCCGTCGACATAGCCTTTGATGATGTCTTCCGTCCATTCGACAGCATAGACATGGAAATCCGACTGGGCTGCAGGTACAAGTATGTTCTTGCCTTTTTGCGTATTTTTCCGGTGGTTGTAGGCTTCGCAGTGGATGGTGGAATGTACGACGTTGGGGTCGTATCCTACTTCCTCCATGATGTCTATTTCACCGTCACCGGGCCACGTCTTGCCGTTCTTTGGCATCATCCAGAAAGCGGGCCAGGTGCCTTTCCCTGCCGGAAGCTTCATACGGGCTTCGAAATAGCCGTATGTCCAGCTTTCGTACGTATTCATACGGATAGAATAAACGTCATCACCTGCTTTTTGAGGATTATCTTTAGCGTGCCGTCGCTTACCACCGCGCAGGTATCAGTACCTCGGAAGCCTTCCACATAGGTTTGCAGTTCGTGGTTGCCCCAACCGTGACCGCCGCTTTCATACCACCATTTCGCAGGATCTGGCAATGAAGAAGCGTCGTTGAACTCGTCTTGCCAAATTAAGGTGTAGCCCTGCGGAACTTTCTCTGTTTCTTCCGGTGCGGCAAATAGTCCGCAAGTGCAGAAGATGCATAAAAATGAAATCCAAACTTTATTCATGGTATCATATAATAAAAGGGGATATCCTAAGAATTTATTCTGTGGATATCCCCATGTTGTTTAATCAATTAATATGGATTCTGTACGGTTGCTCCATGCGAAGATTCTATTTCAATCTGGGGAATCGGCAGGTATTTCTTGTTTTCCGTCCATTGCGGGCGCTGTGGAATAGCCTTGCCTCTTTCCGTCCATTTCAGCGTTCCGCCAATCGCGAGATTTATCGGTTTGCCGTTTTCATCCGTTTTGACTTCACCTTTCTTCTTTTCATCCGTGATGGTCCCGTCAGTATAAACATAACGGTGTTCGTCTTTTGTCTCATAGATGGCGCCGCCACCCGGTGTTAAGACTGTCGATGCCTTGCCGAAACGGATCAAGTCGAAGTATCGCTTACCTTCACCGAGCAATTCTACACGGCGTTCCTGCATGATAGCTTCTTCGGAAATAGCCTTGGAACCTAAACCTGCACGGTCGCGTACCTGATCGAAATAGCTTTGCGCTTCTCCCGAATTTGTACGCCATGCCAGTTCTGCCGCATTCAACAGTGTTTCTGCATAACGGTACAGGTGGAAATTGTTTTCCCAGTTCAAGTCTGCATCGCCTGCCTGGTCGGCTTTACCACCCGGACGGCCTAAATATTTGCGCAGGAAATAACCGGTATTCTGGTAACGGCCCGTATAGTTCACTGCAATTCCTTTGTTCATCATTTCTTCCTGGTAAGTGTCAATATTCAATACTGCAACATCACGGCGGATATCTCCCGGCTCGAAAGCATCATAGGCATCCTTTGTGATGACACAGAAGCCCCAGCCGCCTTCAAACTCGGTGTGCGGACCATGTCCCGTATCCAAACCGCCGACATAATTCAATCCATCCACACCGATCATGGCAGGAATGACAGTACCGCCGCAAGCACCGGCATTGCCCCAGCCGCGTTTACCGCCGGCAGAGATGTAGTTGATATCAAGGATGATTTCATCGGACCATTCCGTTGCATAGGCGAACAGGTCATCGTAGTCCGTAACCAGTTTATACTGGCCGGAAGCAATGATATCTTTCATATAGCCCAATGCCTTTGAATAACGGCTTTCATCTTTCTGATACATAACATAATCGGCATAAATCATGGCAGCGGCAGCCTGAGTCATCCGGCCTGCCCACGCGAGATCGCGTTTCATCGGGAGGATATTGGATGCCAATACGTTTTCCAGGTCGGTTACCATATTATTATATACCTCATCGGCTTTCAACTGTTCTGCGATATACGGGAATGTCAGGTTCTCTGTATAGAAAGGAACATTTCCCCACGTTTTCCACAATACCAGATAGTACCAATCGCGCAATACCCGCCTTCCGCATTGTAAGCTTTTTTGTCTGCTTCGGAAATATTCGCGGTTTCCGCATTATCCATTAAACGGATGGAGCGGTTTATGCCGGAGTAGGCTACGGTCCATGCTCCCTTTATATCATTGGTAGGGCTACAGCCATACCAGGAGATTTCATGAAGATAACCTTGGTCGGAAGTGTCGCCTCCACCCGGATAAATATCATCGCTTCCTGCGTCCCAGGCCAGATTCAAAGGAAACCAACCATTGTAGTAGTCGAACCACTGCATCGGATCATAAGCGGCCGCCATTGCTTCGACCATTTTTGCATCATCGGTATAATAGCCAGTGATGGGTACACTGCTTGCCGGTTCTTCGGTTAAGAAACTGTCTCCACACGAAACAAGTCCCGTTGCAAGTATTGTGGTAGCAACAAAAGTATATAATTTATTCTTTTTCATATCGATTCTATTTTTTAAATTATTAGAAATTAAGATTCAAGCCAACTGTAAATGTACGGGCTTGCGGATAGTAGCCGCGGTCGATACCGTTTGATTTGTCTCCGGCAGCGTCTTTGGCGTTTATTTCCGGATCCAAGCCCTTATAGGAGGTCAATGTCAACAGGTTCTCGGCAGCGACATACAAACGAAGTCTGTCGACAAAGAATTTGCGTGTCAGGTTCTTCGGTAGCGTGTAGCCGATCTGCATATTCTTGATACGGGCGAAACTGCCGTTGTGCACATATAAATCAGATACTTTTTTCCAGTTGCCGTTCATGTCGTCACCCGGATAACAGAAGCGAGGCATCATATTGGAAGTACCTTCTCCGTGCCAACGATCCATAAATTCCTGAGGTACATTTACGGCAGATACATCCAGACGACGGGTTACGTCCATAATATCCTGTCCCAATGAGCCGGAAAATAACATTGAAAAGTCAATATCCTTATAAGCAGCAGTCAGATTCAAACCGAAGGTCCAATCCGGAGTACCTTTACCGATCATGGTTTTATCTTCATCGTCGATCGTACCGTTTCCGTCCAAGTCTACGAATTTTACATCACCAGGGACGGCAAACGGCTGCAATTTTTCTCCCTTGCTGTTCGTGTAAGCATCGATTTCTGCCTGGTTCTGGAAAATGCCGGCTGTCTTATAACCGTAGAAGTAAGGATAAGGCATACCGTTTTCAGCACGGCCGACATTCCCCAGGATGTGTACCTGGTCCATCATTTCGAAACCGTCAGCCGTACCTAAGTCTACCAGTTTGTTCTTCAGATAAGATACATTGGCACTGACTCCGAAGCGGAAGTCCTTGTGGCTGTATTTGTAACCGACTTCAAACTCTACACCTTCGTTTTTCATTGAACCGACATTACCCCAAGGCTTCGATTCACCCAGATAGTTAGGGATTGCCATTTCTTTCAGCATGCCGTTGGTCTTTTTTTGGTAGTAGTCGACCGTAAAGGTCAGCGCATTACCGAGGAAACCGAAATCGATACCGGCATCATATTGTTCCGATTCTTCCCACATCAGATCCGCATTGGGGGTACCTGAAGGCTTGGAGCCCATTATGATCTGTTCACCTCTGCCGTAAGCTCCGAAAGGATAGTTGTTGTTCATCGACACGTTGGCTGTGTAGCGGAAGTTACCGATGGCCTCATTACCATTCTTACCCCAGGAGAGACGTACCTTCGTATTCGTCAGCCAATCAGGACGCTTTTCCATAAACGGCTCGTTTGTTAAATTCCATCCTAAAGAAACAGAAGGGAAAGTACCCCACTTGTTGTTTTCACCGAAGCGTGATGAACCATCCCGGCGTACAGTCAGCTGCAACATATAACGTTCTGCGAAGTTGTAGCTTAAACGTCCGAAATAGGAAGCCAAAGAGTGCGGGTCGGTCAATCCGCCTTCCGTATTCCGGTTCCCGTTATTCGGCAGGGAGGTTGTAAAGTCGATATTGGCCTTGTCGTCCATGTAGGCAATCAAATCTTTTGCCATCCCGTACAGCCGGCGGCCTGCGTTGCGTTCAGCCGATTGTCCCAATACCACATTAAAAGTATGCTGGCTGATTGTTTTGTCGTAAGTCAACACATTTTCAATCTGCCAGGTATAACCGCGATTCATCTCGGATGTAACGCTGGAACGTCCGTCGGCAATGGATTGATTACAGTTCCTGCCTAAATAATAAGGATGATTCCAACTGTCGGCTCCCCAAAATGCGAGGTCCGAACCCCAAGAGAATTTATACTTCAGATTATCCCAGATGCCCAGTTCGGCGGTCAGGTTGGCGATGATCTTATCCGAATTGTTTTTTGTTCCGGGTTGTGCGGACATACGGCCCAGCGGGTTTGTGATTTCGTTGAAGTTTTCCGGAATCTGCAATACCTGTCCGGTGAGTTGGTCACGTACGGGATCGCCATACTTGCTACGGATATCTGCCGTATAGCCGTTTACATGGTCTTCATCCTGTGCGTAGACTTCCATTGTCGGATCCATGAAAAGAGCGTCTCCCAACGGAGAACCTGTCAGGTTACCGGCGCTGACCCCGATGCTGTTTATGCGGGAATAAGACATATTGACTCCGATAGTCATTTTGTTCAACCAGTTACGGTTTTTCGTCTCGTCGAACAGGTTATAAAGGGTATTGCTGCGGAATGAAAGACGTTCGTAGTTGGAGCGGTCGTAGTTTCCACCGATAATACCTTCCTGGTTATAATAGCCGGCTGAAAAATAGTAGCTTACTTTTTCGTTTGCACCGCTGACGCTTAACTGATGGTTCTGCACGGGAGCTCCGTCGTTAAACAATACATCCTGCCAGTTTGTGCCTACGCCCAGATTTGTGTCTGCAAAACGGTCGGTACCGTTGGAATACTGCTGTGCTTCGTTCATCAGCGTCGCATATTCGGAGGCATTCAGCATACTGCGTTTTTTCCAGGCGGACTGCCAGCCATACGAGAAATCGTAAGAAACTCTCACTTTACCGATCGAGCCTTGCTTGGTTGTAACCAAAACTACGCCGTTGGCGGCACGGGAACCATACACGGCAGCCGAAGCGGCATCTTTCAATACTTCTATAGAAGCTATGTCGGCAGGATTAATGTTATCGATGCCACCACTGATCGGCATGCCGTCTACGATATAAAGAGGATCGGCCGTGTTGATGGTTCCTGTTCCGCGAACACGGATGACTGAACCTGTACCCGGCTGGCCGTTTTGTGTGGTTACCTGTACACCGGCAGCCAAACCTTTCAATGCGTTATCCACGCGGACGGGAGCCGTCTGAGCCAGTTCTTCAGAACCAACTTTGGCGATGGAAGCCGTTACCACGCTCTTTTTCTGGACACCGTAACCGATAACGACAACCTCTTCAAGAGCTTGTGTATCTTCTTTTAAGGTGACAGACAGCGGTTTCATGTCTTTCACAACGAATGATTGCGGCAGGTAACCGATATAGGAAATATCGATTGTTGCACCGGTTTCCACATCGGGAATACTGAACATGCCGTCCAGGTCTGTGATTACGCCAATAGTTGTCCCTTTAATGACTACATTGGCACCGATGATCGGTTCCCCTTGCACGTCTTTTACCTGGCCACTGACCGTTACTTTCTGCGCATATATGAATGCGGGGAATAACAAGAGGAACAATAGAGGCACTATTCCTCTATGAAATCCTTTACTTAAAAAAATGTTTTTCATGCTGAATACATTTTAAAGTTAACGAACTAAATTAATATTGTTTTGTGTTGGCAAAAGTAAAATGACTCTTGCCGGCTTCAATATGTCGGTAAGTAAAAAAAGTAAGTTGGCGCGTGTGGTATATTATTGATAATTAATTATATGCGGTTTTTATGCGAATGAAAAAAGTAAGTATTCAACAGGCTAAAAGGAATGTTTGATGATGCTCAATTCTTTATTTTTCCTAATGCTTTTACGGTTTCTGCAAATTGTTCTTTAGGAATAATCGATTTACTGCGTGTTTTTAACCGGCTGTTGTACACCGTTTGCGGAGAACAGTGGAGAAACTCGGCAATCTTCACGCTGTCGCTGATTCCAAGACGGACCAAGGCATAAATCCGCAGTTCGGTGTTCAGCAATTCCCCTTCTTTCAAAACGATTTGTTTGTCCGGTTGCAGCAAAGAGTTGAAATCGGATACAAAGTCGGGATAAATATGAAGGAAGATAGCGTCGAAATTGCGATAAAACTCTTTCAGTTCGTTGGAGATGAAAGAAGGTACATCCGTCATCTTCTTCACTTCGTCTACCATCCCGGTTTTAACTTTCCGGTTTATGTTCTTTCTATATTCATCCAGTTTGCTGATATAGTTGGAACAGATATTAAATATATAACCGATATATTCTTCTTTGACATAGTTCGATTCCGTCAGCTCGGTATTAGTTTCTTGAAGCTGGCTGTTTAATAGCTGGAGCTGCCGGTTCGCATCGGCCAATTGCTTTTGGGCTTCTTCCAGTTCTATCACATGCTTGTTTAGAACTTGATTCATTTCGTTCAGATTTCTCCTTGATTCTTTGACTTTTCTGATCTGAATGCGGATGAACAGGATGGCGGCCAGTAAGATTAGGGAAAGCAGACTTACCAAAAACAGATATTGGTGCAGTTTGGCCTCTTGTATCTTGTTGCGTTGTTCATATGTTTTATGGATCGTATCCAGTACGGAAGAAAGGCTGATCATGCGTATCCTGTTTTTGTACAGTTGTACGCATCCTAAGCAATAGTTAAGGTAAGAATAGGCGCGGTCTATGTCTCCTTTTTCATATAGAATCTTGCCCAATTCCTCTAATGAAGCGATGTCATGATTGGCTGACCGGATATCAGCAACTGCTGATAAAATGAGGTAACGAAGATACTCTTCTTCGTTACCGTTCTCCCGGTATAACAGAGACAGGATATAAGCGTTCATTGCATCCCTTCTTGTGTCGAACGGAGACGTGGCCAGTGTCTGTTTTAAAAGTTCGATCACTTTACCGGCCTCGGGTGTCCCGTAATATTGCCATCCTTTGTACCATAAGTAGAGCGGGTGATTATCGGTCGTATGGATGAAGACAGAGTCGCGGTACGATCTCTCCTTGGCGTAATACGATTCGCTTTGTTGTGAGTTATCTCCTGAATATTGTCCATAGTGGGAATAAAGATACATCATTTGTCCGTAATAATCGGTTCTCAAAAGGGGCGGTAGTTCATCCGCTTTTATCTCCTGCAGGACGTCCAGCGCTTCTTTCAGGAAACCGGTGGCCGTATAGATGAATGCCTGTTCTATTTTCCATTGCGCAGTCCATTTCGGGTTGTTTAAATGAGAGGCTATTTCTAAGTTTTTATAAATGTAAGCCAGGGCGGAATCGCTGTCATAAACCATGTATTCGTCATAAAAAAGCTTGTTGAGCCAGAATTCTTCTTCTTCGGTTATCGCCTTCCTCTTCATCTTTCTCAACTCTTCTATCTTATTGGCCTTCATAGCGACGAACTTATCTTTTTGAGCCAGAAGGGAATCCAGCTGGTTCAACATTGTCTCGATGTTGGCAGATACCGGTTGTGCGATGCCACTCCTTGAGATGGTAATAAGACAAATTATTGTTATTGATAAGATTGCTTTGAAATGCATAATATTAATTCTAAGGTCTTCGATACAAAGATAAAGATTAATCCTGGAAGAGCAAATCGATCAAGTACAAATAGTTCATATCAAGGTAATAAATAAGGTTTGTTGTACAAAAGTAAGCATTACCTTTCCTTGCGATCTTTTTTCCGTACAAGTCAATGATAAAAAGTTTTGAACCTCCTGTTCCCTGGTCCTGCACTTCGCAAGTGCAAATATAATGCTAAAATGCACTTGGCAAGTGCATTTTTTTGTTATCTTTGTCACAAAGCATAATTATATGGACAATCTAATCAGAATTTACAAGAAATTACTCCGCGAAACGGATACAAGTTTTTACCGCTATCTTTATCATGAGATAGACTGGAATAACCGTATTGTCGGTATCAGAGGACCGCGAGGTGTCGGTAAAACGACCTTGATGCTACAGCATATAAAAAAAGAGTTGGAGGCAGACGATGTGCTTTATGTGAATGCTGATGATATTTATTTCAGTGAACACAAACTGTTGGATCTTGCTGAAAAATTGGTGCAGAGGGGAATGCATTACTTGTTCATTGACGAGATACATAAATATAAAGATTGGTCAAAAGAACTGAAGCTCATATATGATTATTATAGCGAATTGAAGGTAGTCTTTTCCGGTTCTTCTGTATTGGATTTGAACAAGGGAGCTTCCGACTTGAGCCGGAGAGCTGTTGTCTATCACTTGTATGGACTTTCTTTCCGTGAATACCTTGCACTTTTTCAGCATATTCCGGTTCCGGCTTTTTCATTGGATGAAATAGTCAACAGGTTGCCGGAGGAAACAAACTTGAAAACACCGCTACTCTACTTCGAAGACTATCTGAAACGCGGCTATTATCCTTTTGCAAAAGAAAACAGTTTTGAAGAAAAGCTGCGGCAGATTATCAACTTGACGCTGGAAAACGATATCCCGATATTTGCAGATATGCCGGCTTCTATGGGGCGTAAGTTTAAAAAACTGCTCGCTATAATAGCTAAAAGCGTTCCTTTCAAGCCTAATATGAGTAAATTGGCTGAAATGATTGGAGCTGGTCGTAATCAAATGTCCGACTATTTCCTCTATATCGAAGATGCCGGGATGATAGCCCAATTGCGGGATGATACAGGAGGAGTCAGAGGTCTCGGCAAAATAGAAAAGGTATATCTTGACAACACGAATTTGATTTATGCTCTTGCAGAGAATGAGGTGAATGTTGGAAATCTGCGTGAGACATTTTTTTTGAATCAGGTTAGAGTGAAGAATCCTGTCATATCGTCTTCTATTTCGGATTTCCAGATCGGTCGGAGGACATTCGAGGTCGGAGGAAAATCCAAAGGCAAGAAACAGATTGAAAATGCAGAGGAAGGATATGTCGTAAAAGACCAAATAGAATTTTCGGCCGGTAACATTCTTCCGCTTTGGTGGTTCGGTTTGAATTATTGACTACAATATATTTGTCCCGATCGAATCCCGCAAGACTAATAACCCTTCCGGGCCCATGTTGAACAGCAAGTCTACGATGCTCATGTTCGGCAAGAAGCCGTGTTTGTCCCGGAATACCTGATAGTAAGGCTGCGGGCGGAACTCGGGGTCTTCTCCTTCGTGTTTGGGGCGGATCGTTTCGCGGAAGTCGTGCTCGACGTCCGGCAAGTATTCTTCCGTGTAGATGATGTTCGGCTGTATGTCTAACAGGCGGCAAATCAATCCGCGCAGCTCTTCGTTGTAATCGAGTAGGAAGTCGTATTTCTTTTGGTAAAAAGGGGCGAAGTCTTCTTCGTAATATTCGAAGAAGGGGCTCATGTTGTAGGCCGATACCAGCGCGTTCCAGTGCAGGTGGCGCCAGTTGCCGTGGTCCGAGATGCGGATATCTTTGGTCGGGCATTTCAGGCTGTCCGGCTTTACGATGGGGACGGACAGGGCGAGAGGCCCGTTGGCGGCAGCGATGGTGCAGCGGTTACGATAGGTCTGCTTCAGGTAGTTCTCAGCAGTCTCCAGCCGTATCTCCGGGTATTGGAGCAGCTTGCAATATTGTTGGACAGGACCCAGATAAGTCGTTGAAATATACGCGGATTGCATCAATGTACGGGTTTAAAGATTCGTTGTTTGTCGGCGCTGAACCAGCAGAACCAGGCGTTTCCGATGATATGGTCGCGGGGGATAAAGCCCAGATGCCGGGAGTCTACCGATTCGTTCACGTTGTCAGAAAGCATCCAGTAATAATCCTGGTCGAAGAAGAAGAACGTCGTCTCCCGTCCGTCCAGATAGAGCTTGCCGTCGCGAAAGACAGCTTTGTCGCCGGCCTGTGTCCGGATCGCTTCCTTGCAGGCGGTGAGGGCTGCTTCGTCCAGGCGGTAGGCCCGGTCTTTTCGCGGGACAACCAGTTTATAGGGCGCTACTTGGTTCCGGATGAAATGGATATTCATCTCTTCTGTCAGCTCTTCACGCAGCTGGTATTCTTCGAAGGAGGTGAGCGAAAGGGAATAGCCAAACGTCTCGCTTTTCCAGTCTCTTACGGGAATATTCAGCTTTTGCAATGCTTTCAGGAAATCGGCCGCGCTCTTTTGGGTAATGAAATAGGTGCTGAGGGAACGGGGCGAGTGAGGAAGCCGTTTTCCGTTCACCTCGTAGCCGTCGCTGCTGATAAGGATCGTGTCGCCCGGCATGCCGATACAACGGCTCAGGAAGAGGGGACTGCTCACGGTGTCTTTCAACAGCGGCTGGTAAACAGGGCGACTCTGTTCCGCCCGGGATTCCCTTCGAGCGGCAACTTGTTTACCAAAATGTAATCGCCCTGGTGTAAAGCTTCCTCCATCGCATTTGTCGATATCCGGTAAGACTCGACGCAGAAGTGGCGGAAGGACATAACAATTCCTGCAATGACGAGGATCATCGCCAACCATTTGATTGCGGATATCAGGAATTGTTTCATATTTTTAGTCAGGATGTACCCAGCGGAACATACGGTTCCAGCGGATGCCGCCGTCGAACAGACTGCGGTCTTTATCCAAAGAGAGCCAGATCATAATCGGTTTTCCTACGATATGGTCTTCCGGAACAAAGCCCCACGAGCGGCTGTCGGCGCTGTTGTGGCGGTTGTCGCCCATCATCCAGTAATAGTCGTATTTGAATGTATAGGATGTCTCCGGCTTGCCGTTGATATAGACTTTTCCGTCTTTTACTTCGAGGTTGTTATGCTCGTAGTTGACAATACAACGTTTATAGAGAGCCAGATTTCGCTCTGTCAGCGGGATTGTTGCGCCCTTCTTCGGTATCCATATCGGTCCGTAGTTGTCGCGGCTCCAGCCGGTTTCGTAGCCTACCGGATAATAGGTATCGCCACCGAATGTGTCCGGTTCTACAAATACGCTTTTGACAATCGGAAGTTTTTTTGCAGTCTCCAACGCTTTTTTGGTCAACGGGATGTGATAAACCGGATTGTATTGTCCATTCTCATTCGGCTTGATTCCCAAGAATGCCATCAGGGACGTATTGTTGTTGCCGTCGATCATCGCGCGGTCGGCCTTGCTGATGTCCAACAAGCGGAATTGTTCTTCGCTCAACATCGAACCGTTTGTCTCCAAGAGATATTTGAGCTGCATCTTTTCCGGGTTCTTGGCGGCAACGCCGTCGATGTAGACCTGGTTGTTGCGGACTTCGAGCGTATCGCCCGGCATACCGATACAGCGCTTAACATAGTTCTCACGCTTGTCGACAGGGCGGTAGATGACATCGCCGAATGTGGCTTTGTCCAACCGGATCGCTTCCCGCCCGTAATCTTTCACTAATGAATAATAGTCCGGATTCTGTACTTTTAGGGCGATCGTATCGCCTGCCGGGAAGTTGAACACGACGATATCGTTCCGTTTCACATGTCCGAAACCTTTCACCCGTTTGTAGTCCCATTCCGGCCAGTCCAAGTAAGACTTGCAGTTGAAGAACGGCAGAGTGTTCTGTACCAGTGGGAAAGCGATCGGCGTGTTCGGCACGCGCGGTCCGTAGCTCAGCTTGCTGACAAACAGGTAATCGCCTACCAGGAGTGACTTCTCCAGTGACGAACTGGGGATCTGGTAGTTCTGGAAGATGAAAATATTGATAAAGTAGACAGCAATCAGTGCAAACAGGATGTCGTCCACCCATTCCAGTACGTTGCGCACTTGTGGGTTCTTAGTCCGTTTCCAGGCTCCCCAGGGAATATATTGGGTAAGGAAGATATCGACCAGCACGATCAGGCCGAGCAACAACCAGGCATTTTGCATCCAGAGCGTAAAAAGCAGATAGAGGATGGCTGCTATGCTGAATTTAATCCATTGTTTTTTTGAAAACTTCTTCATGTGTCCTTTTTGTTAATTAGAATTTAAGCATATCGTCCATACCGAGGAACCCTTTCTTGCCGGCGGTAAATTCGGCGGCAACGACGGCTCCCAAGGCAAAACCGGCACGGCTCTTGGCATCGTGCTTGATGCTGATCGTGTCGACATCCGATTCGTATGTGATTTCGTGAATGCCCGGCACTTCTCCTTCGCGGATGGCATGGATGGGGATGTCGGTTGCCTTTTCGGCTGTTTCCAGCGTCCAGCGTTCTTTCCGGTCGACGTTTTCAAGGATTCCTTCGGCCAGTGTGATAGCTGTTCCGCTCGGTGCATCCAGTTTGTGGATATGATGTGTTTCCATCATCTTGACGTCGTAGGCTGGGAAATTGTTCATGATCTTTGCCAGGTATTTGTTGAGGGCGAAGAAGATGTTGACGCCGATGCTGAAGTTGGAGGCATAGAAGAAGGTTTTTCCCTCTTTCTCGCACATTTCCTTAATCTCGCCGACCCGGTCGAGCCAGCCTGTCGTGCCCGATACGACCGGGACACCGGCAGCAAAACACTGCATATAGTTGTTGAATGCCGTAGCCGGGGTGGTGAATTCGATGGCGACGTCGGCGCTCTTGAAATTGTCGGAATGTATCTCTTCCGGGTTGTTTATATCTACGATAGACACGATCTGGTGTCCTCTGCCAAGTGCAATCTGTTCGATGGTCTTTCCCATCTTTCCGTAACCGATAAGTGCAATCTTCATCTCTATATATTTAACTTTCAAATTTTAACTTTCAACTTTCCATTGATAACGTGCTGCAAATATAAAGAATAATGCTTAGATTTGGGACATAAATCTTAACTCTGAAAAAAGATGGAACGTTTATTACATTATGTTTGGAAATACAAACTTTACGCAGCCGCTTCTTTGGCTACTACAGACGGACGCCCTGTCCAGGTGATTGACCCCGGAATGCAGAATACGGATGCGGGACCGGACTTCTTCAATGCAAAAATAAAAATCGACGGAACGTTATGGGCCGGAAGTGTGGAAATACATGATAAAGCTTCTGACTGGCTGCTTCATCACCATGATACGGACAAGGCTTACGACAGCGTGGTCCTGCATGTCACCGGTGTGAATGATTTCCTGCCTGTCCGGACGAATGGCGAACCGATTCCGCAGTTGGTCTTAGCTGTCCCCGACACTGTCGCCCGGAGCATAGACTGGCTGCTCTACCGCGAGGCTTCCCTTCCGTGCCTCGATTATATCCGTCAGATCGAATCATTGCACATAGACTGCTGGCTGGAAGCATTGCTGAGCGAGCGGCTGGAACGGAAAACGCATGACATCTTTACCCTTCTGGATGCCTATAACAACGATTGGAATGAAGTTTTTTATATTACTTTAACCCGTAATTTCGGTTTTGGCGTGAATAACGATGCGTTCGAAAGACTGGCAAAGAGCCTTCCGCTCCGTTGCATCCGGAAACAGAGGAGCAGCTCTTCGCAGGTGGAGGCGATGCTTTTCGGGCAGGCGGGTATGTTGGCGGAAGAGAATGAGGATCATTATTACCGGTTGTTGCAACGCGAATACGAGTTCCTGCGTCATAAGTTCGACCTTTCGCCAATGGATGATTTTGTGTTTAAGAGCCTGCGTACCCGGCCCGTGAACTTTCCTTATCTCAAAGTGGCCCAGTTAGCGACTCTCTGGGTACAGCACGACACCCTTTTTTCCGCAATCCTGGAAGCAGGCAGTACCGGGGATATTAAGAAGTATTTCCGTGTTTCCCCTTCGGACTATTGGGAAACGCACTACCATTTCCGCTATGCCTCTCCCCGGAAAGAGAAACCGATGGGTGAGAATGCCTTGAATATCCTGCTGATCAATACGGTTGTCCCGATGCTTTTTGCTTATGGACTCCGCAACAAACAGCCCGAATATTGCGAACGGGCCACCCGTCTTCTGGAAAGCATTCCGCCGGAAAAGAACAGCATTGTTTCCTCCTTCTGCCATGCTGGCATCACTGTCCGCCATGCGGGCGACAGCCAGGCGCTGATTCAGTTGAAGCGCGAATATTGTGAGAAGAAGAAATGCCTGTATTGTCGGATCGGGTTCAGGATGTTGAAACAACAAGCCCCCACCTTTGTCGGGTGAGGGCTGTCGGCTTATACCGTTGGTTAGACTAATCCGTGATCAGTTTGTTTACCGCCCGTTCGATTGTCGGTATCGGCCAGATGTAACCGTTAGTAGTCGGGGTTACGGTGAAGGCTTTGGGAGTACCTTGTCCTTTGACGAAATTCTCGGCCCGCCGATGGATGTCGAGTGCGCGGATGGCTTCGCCGATAAGCTCGGCCCGCCGTTCGTTGTAGATTGCCTCTTTCAGGCGTTCGCCACTGAGGGAAGCGATATCCAGAGGGTCGGAAGCGGCGGGAACGGAGCGATGGCGTACCTGGGCAAGTGCGCTTTTGGCTTTCTCCTCATTGCCTGTCATCGCGTAGCATTCCGCCAGGTTGAGCAGCGTCTCCGCATAGCGGAAGATAGGCACCCAGTCCAGATAGCTCGCCCCGTCGGTGAACTTCTTTAGTATCGGTTGCGAGTTGGCCGTACCCGTCAACTCAGAGATACGGGCATCGCTTTCCAATCCGTAACCCGCTTTGCCTTGTATGCCGCTTTTGACATCGAGCACCAAGGACGAACCGCTGTAGTGGAAATAAGGGACGGCTGCCTGCATACCGGCTTGGTTGGTGCTGGCCATAGGAAAGGTGAAGATCGTCTCTTCGCAATAGTAAGGGGCGGAGAAAACAGTTGCAATATCCGGACTCAAAGCATATCCGCTGATGGCTTCTCCGGCCGCGATCGCTTTGTCCCACTCTTCCATAGCCATGTAGCAGCGCATCCGGAGCATACAGGCTGCCGCTTGCGAGGCGCGGGTGACAGTGGCGTAGGTGTTTCCCGTTGCCGGCAGGCGGAAATGTCGCTGAGGTCGCGGAGTACCTGTTCGAATATCTCTTTGACGGACGACTGCGGGCAATCATTGCCCGACAGGTCGTTTTCCGCTTTCAGACGGAGTGGGACCGATTTGGCATTGTTGTCCAGTTTATAAGGTTTCGCATATAGCATATTCAGGTAGTAATAGCAGAAAGCCCGTACGAATTTGGCTTCCTGCACATACTGGTCGTACTTGTTTCCGGCCGTTTCTTTGGCATTTTCGAGGCTGCTAAGGAAGGTGTTCGCGCTGTTGATGGCCTGGTAGGCGGCGTTCCAGGTGTCTACGTTGTCCTGTGTAGACATGCCGACGTTCATCTCGTAGGAGGCCAGCGCCTCGTATCCGTTGCCGGAGACGTTGACCATGTCGTCGCCGATATTCTCGATGCAGACGTATGTCTTGGCTCCCATGAACGGGTTTTTAATCTTGCCGTACAAGCCGAGTACGGCTCCGTCCAAACGTTCGGGGGAGGAGAAGACGTCTTGTTCCGTAATGTTCAGTGGAGGTTCTTTTTCCAAAAAGTCACTGCATCCGGTTGTGGCCACCAGCAGGCCGAGCGATAGGGTATATATCAATGTTGTTTTCATATTTCCTGTGTTTTATCGTTAAACATATTAGGGGTTGTCAGAAAGTGACGTTCATACCGAATGTATAGACCTTGGCCTGGGGCAGGGTGTTCTTGTCCGTACCGCCGCGCAGGTTGGCATTCGTGTTGTTGGTCAGGGCTTCCGGGTCCAGGCCGCTGTAGCCGGTGATGACGAACAGGTTCTGCGCCTGTGCGTAGACGCGGAGGGAGCTTATGCCTAACTTCTTCGGCCATTTCTTCGTGCTGAACGTATAGCCCAGCGAGATGTTCTTCAGACGCAGGTAGTCGCCTTTCTCCACCCAGTCGGAGATGGGCTTGGCGGAACCGTTGGAATAGTTGTCGCCATAGATAGGATAGGCATATTTGGCATCCTTGCGTTCCGGTGTCCAGTAGTTCTCCAGTACGTCGGTGGTGTTGTTCCAATAACGCATGTCGCTGTTGGTGGCCGTTGTCCCGTTGTAGATGTAGTTGCCGCCGGAATACTGGAAGAGGATGGAGAGGTCGAAGTCCTTGTAGCGGAAGTTGTTGGTCCACCCGCCGTAGAAGGTAGGCAGCGTATTGCCGCAGATGACCGGCTCGATGTCGCTCTCGGCATACGGCTGTCCGTCCTCGGTGAAGAAGCGTCCGTCTTTTTCGTACATGAGCAGTACCTTCGTCCCGTCTTTTCCGTAGAAGATACGGCGTCCCGTTTCGCGGTCGATACCGCCGGTCGGATAGACGTAGAGTTGGCCGATAGATTTGCCCGGCACGGTGATGTTGGTCGTTTCGGTGGAACTTCCGGATACCAGCTGGTCGATGCCGTCTGCAAGTTTCGTCACTTTATTGTTCGTCGTGGTGATGTTGAAACTGCTGTTCCAAGTGAAATCATTAGTCTTGATGATGTCCGCCCCGATGTTCAGCTCGATACCTGTGTTGTTCATCTTGCCGGCATTGGTGGTGATGTAGTTGTTGGGGATACCTTTCGAGGGAGATACCGGGACGTTCAGGATCAGGTCGGACGAGACGGTTTTGTAGTAATCGAAGTCCACCGTGATATTGTTCAGCAGCTGGGCGGAGAAACCGACGTCGTATTTCGTGCTCGACTCCCATTTCAGGTTCTTCGAGTCGGCGATCTGTCCCAACAGGTAGCTCCCGTTGTCACCGTAGTAACCGTTCGAATAGTAGGATTTGGAGGCATAGTCGGCCACGTTGGTGTTACCGACGATACCCCAGCTGCCCTTGATCTTCAAGTCGGTTATCACTTTGGATAGCGGTTCGAAGAATTTTTCGGACGAGATACGCCAGGCTGCCGAAGCTCCACCGAAGTTACCCCAGCGGTGATCTTTGCTCAGGGCTGAATAACCGTCTCGGCGGAAGTTGACGGAAAGCATGTAGCGGGCCTGGTAGTCGTAGTTGACACGTCCGAGATAGGAGAGCAGGCTACTTTCGGAAATGGCGTTCCCGTCTGCCGAGATGGTAGCGAAGGGACCCTGGAAGACTTCGTATTTATCGTCTAAAAGGATGTCGCGCGCGGCTCCCCAGCGATCCAGCTTCTTTTCGAATGATTCGATACCGGCCAGGATGTCGAAGTGGTGTTCGCCCAGGCTGAAAGTGTAGGTCGCGGTGTTGGTCCAGGTTGCCTGTGTGCTCTTGGCTGCATAGTTGGCTGCATGGCCGTTCTCGGTATCGCCGAACATCATGGCTGTATTGAAGATCTTATCTTCCACGCGCGAGTGGTCGATGCCGTATTGTGTACGGAGCGTCAATCCCTCGACTGGACTTATGTCGGCGAATACGCTGGTCAGGATACGGGTGATCTCGGACTGTACGCCGCTGCCGTAGGTCAGCAGGGCGGCGGGGTTGGTGTAGCCGTTCTTGACTGTGTTCGGGCTCATGCCTAAGTAACCGCCTTCACCTAAATAAGGTGTCCCGTCTTCGTTATAGATAGGGACGTTGGGCGGGTTGATGATCGCCATACGGGTGAATCCTTCGGTGGCAAACGTACCGCCTTTGCGCGACCGGTCGGTATATTGGGTCTGGGAGGTGGAGGCATTGACGTTGGCTCCCACTTTCAGCCATTCGGTTGCCTGGCTGGATACGCTGGCATTGGTTCCGAGGCGGTTGAACTTGTCGCCTTTTACCATTCCTTTCTGGTCGGTATAGTTGCCGGAGAGGTAGAACTGTGTCTTCTCGGAACCGCCCTGTACGGAGACGGTGTGGTTGTGCTGCAAACCGGTCTGGAAGGCGGCCGATTTCCAGTCGCTGTCCACATAGCTGCCGTCGGAAAGCTGCCACATGTTGAAGGCTTTGTTGCCGTAGGGCGACGTGTAACCTTCGGTCAGCGACATCTCGTCCGTCCCGTAGCGGTTGCGGACAGCCTGGTTCTTGAAGTCCACGTATTCCTGCGCGTTCATCACATCGAAGAATTTGGAACGGGTCGTGACGCCGAACCAGCCGTCGTACGATACTTTGGTCTTCTCGCTGGATCCTTTCTTGGTGGTGATCAGGATGACTCCGTTGGCGGCACGCGAACCGTACATCGCGGCAGCGGCAGCGTCTTTCAGTACTTCCATGGACAGGATGTCGGAGGGGTTGATGTCTGCCAGCGCGTTCACGTTACCCCCGTAAGAGAGGTTGCCGGTCTGGATCGGCATCCCGTCTACGATATACAAGGGTTGCGTGCCCGACGTGATGGACCCGACACCCCGGATACGGACGATCGGCGCCTGTCCGACTTCGCCCGAAGGGTTGATGATGCTGATACCGGTGGCACGTCCCTGCAGGGCCTGGTCTACGCTGGCCGCGGGGATGTCTTTGATCGCATCGGCCCGTACCGTAGAGATGGAGGCGGTGACGGTCCTGCGTGATTGCGTGCCGTAGCCTACCACCACCACTTCATCCATTGCGACGGTGTTGCTTTCCATATCCACGTCGATTACTGTCTTGCCTCCGACCGGTACGACTTTTGTCTCCATACCGATGAAGCGAAATTCGAGGACGCCGTCAGCCGGGCTCTCCAACGAGTATTTTCCTTCGAAGTCTGTTACGCATCCTATCGACGTCCCCTGTATGATAACAGTGGCGCCGGGGATAGGGCCCATACCGGGTTCATTTACTGTACCGGTCACTGTGATTTTCTTCTGTGCAAACGCGACAGCGGTTGTCATCAGGAAGAAAACGAGAATTGAGAATATGCTTCTTTTTGTAGCCATGTCGTTCTTTTCTTTTTAGATTAAACATGAAGTGTGTAGGTATTTAATCTAAAGAAGGCATAGGCTCGCTTCTGAAGCGATATATGTACTTAGCGGGCGGTCGCCTCGATCTCTGGTGCGTCGCCCATTTCTATCATTGTTTCCGAAAGCAGTTTGACGGCATCTTTTACGATGTCGAAGTGAATGAGGTCTATCACATCGCCGGGATGATGATAGGGAGTCCGTTCCGTGGCCCCGAAAGAGAACAGGCTGATGGTGGGTACTCCTTTTACAAAGAAGTTGGCATCGTCGGTTCGCGGACGGGTGATGATTTCGTCGCGTCCGGGGACTGCCTTGAATGGACGTCTCACGTAGGTGTCGTTAGCCTTTTCGAGATAGTTGAACAAGGTACTGTGTTTCGGTGCGATCCTGGCTCCCAGTCCGTAACCCGTACCTAAGCAGTCGATGTTGATGAGCGCCTTGATGTTCTCGTTCGGCACGACCGGGTGCGAGGCGAGGTATTCGCTGCCGATCAGTCCGGTTTCTTCACCGCCGAAGAGCACAAACATAAGGGTGCGTTTGGGCTTGTAGCCGGATTGGGCCAGCGCCTTGGCGGCTCCCATTACGATCACCGTACCGGATGCATTGTCGAGCGCACCCGGCATCAGGACGGGCATCATACCGATGTGGTCGATGTGTCCGCCGGCTACGATCACCTGCGGGGCGAGCGTGGGATCGCTGCCTCTCAGTATGCCGATTACGTTACAGCCTTTTCCGTCGGGGTGGTATTGCGTGACTGCCTTGATATCGGCTTTCTTATTGATCGGGAACGAATTCGGCTTGAGTGTCTTGTCGATATTCGCTTTTACTGTCAGGTGATCTTTCCCCGTACCGGCAAAGATGTCGGCGGCAACACTGTCGCTGATGCAAGCATAGATGAAGCCTTTGTTCCATCCGGGATTGGGGTTACCGGTCACGGTTACATACAACATGCCTGCGGCGCCGTGTTCGACGGCGTTTGTCATTTTCCGGTTATGATATTGGTAGGGAGTCCAGCTTTTCTGCAATTTCGGGTCTTTCCCCTAGTAAGGGACGTCGCGCTCGCAGACTACGATCTTGCCTTTTACGTCAATGCCTTTATAATCGTCGTAATTCAACTCGGGAGCGGTGATTCCATAACCGATATAAACGAGGTCGAGCTTTTTCAACTCACCGGAGTCGGATGTACCTCCAACCATGTAGTGGTCGGGGTAAGGATAGTCTTTGGCTATCCAGTTTTTGTTTACCGGTATATACAGGTTGAAATATCCCCCTTCTTTTACTTCTGTATAGGGATGGGGAAAGTTCTGGAAATAGGTTCCGTTGTCTCCTCCCGGTTCCAATCCCCATTCTTTGAACAGATTTGCAGTGTAGTTTACTGCCCGGAAGAAACCGGGATCACCGGTCAGCCTTCCCCGGCATTCGGGAGAGACTAAGTAGGACATCCAGTCGCGGAGGTCTGTTTCTGTGGTAGTATACAGAGCCTTTATTTCAGGATTGATTGTTTCCGCATTCTGAGCCTTTACAGGCATATTCAGAAGAAGTAGAGCTGTAATAGAAAGTATAACTTTATTCATAACTGAAACGTTTTTGATAACTATAAATCTAATTGCCTGATAAAATGCAACCTAAAACCTTCTCAATACCTACACGATGCAAATATATGAATAGGTATTTATATAGAGTAAGGAAAGATGAATTTGTGTGGTGTAAAATGAATAGTTGTTACTATTTGTTTTAGATTTCATTCAATTCGTATTAAAATGTAATAAAATATAGGCTAATTCGTGTCTTATTGTAAGATGTTTTCGGTTAAACAAGTAAAGACTTTTGATGTAAATATTATCGTATTTGCATCAAAAGTCTTTGCTGTGCGAGATATATTCTTTCTTTTTGCTTGGTAAAATAAGTGTTTTGCTTCCTATTTGCAATGAAAGAACAGTTGCTATTTTTAGAAACGTTTTTTCTTGCGGGCATCGCGTGCTGCCGGTGTCCGTTTCCAAGGGCGATCGCTGTCGCGTTCGTCCTTGCGGAAGGTGCGGTCTGATCGTTCGTAGCGGCGTCCGCCTTCTTTGCCTCCGTCACGTCTGCCTTTGTAACCGCCTTCGCTACGGCCATAGCTGCGTTTACCGCCACGACCTTCGCCTTCTCCCTTTTTGCCCTGTGCGGGTTCGACGGAGATACGGCGTCCGTCGATTTCGAATCCGTTCATGCTGTCCATGACGCGTTGTGCTTCGTGTTCGTCCACTTCGAAGAACGAGAAGTTTTCGCGCAGGTCGATCTTGCCGATGCGCACTTTTCCGGTGACGCATTTGTTGACCAGTTCGATCAGCTGGTTCGGATAGAGGCCGTCTGCCTTACCGAAGTTGAGGAAGAAGCGTGAATAGCCTTCTTCGGCGGCAAAGGAACGGCGTTCGCCACGTTCGCCTCTGTCGCTGCGGGCGGCGCGTTCGTCTACCTGCTGGATTTCATCGGCATCCTTGTAATAGTCGATCATGCGGTTGAACTCGAGAGAGACGACACGCTTGATGATGTCTTCCTTGTCCAGCCATTCCAGCTTACGGAAGATCTGGGGCATCAGGGATGCGATTTCTTCTTCGTTCACCTTCACCTTTTCTATCTGGTCTACGAGGTTGAACAGCTGCTTTTCGCAGATCGCGTGTCCGGTAGGCATTTCGCCTTTTTCAAATTTCTTGTTGATGATACGTTCGATCTCGCGGATCTTGCCTTTCTCCTTGACGTGGCAGATGGAGATGGAGATACCTGTCTTTCCGGCACGACCGGTACGGCCGCGGCGGTGCGTATAGGATTCCACTTCATCGGGCAGACCGTAGTTGATGACGTGTGTCAGGTCGTCTACGTCCAAGCCTCGGGCTGCTACGTCGGTGGCGACCAGCAACTGGATATTCTTGACGCGGAACTTCTGCATCACATAGTCGCGCTGCGCCTGGCTCAATTCGCCGTGCAGCGAGTCGGCGTTGTAGCCGTCCTGTATCAGTTTGTCGGCAATCTCCTGTGTTTCCTTGCGGGTTCGGCAGAAGACGATACCGTAGATATTCGGGTAAAAGTCGGCGATACGTTTCAGGGCGAGGTATTTGTCGCGTGCCTGTACCATATAATAGATATCGCGAATATTCTTGTTCCCTTCGTTCTTGTTCCCGATCACGATTTCCTCGGGTTCTTCATGTATTTCTTCGTGATGTTGGCGATCTCCTTCGGCATGGTGGCTGAGAAGAGCAACATATTACGGTTTTCCGGAACCTCGGCGAGGATCGCGTTGATGCTGTCGGTAAAGCCCATGTTGAGCATCTCGTCGGCTTCGTCCATGATGACGTTCTTCACCAGGCGAAGGTCGACCGTCTTGCGGTTCATCAGGTCCAGGAGGCGTCCCGGAGTGGCGACTACTACGTGCACGCCGCGTTTCAACGTCTTGATCTGGCTCTCGATACTCGAACCTCCGTAGACGGGAAGGACTTTCAGGTTGTCGATATACTTGGAATAGTCGTTCAAGTCGTCGGCAATCTGCAGACAGAGTTCACGGGTGGGACAAAGTACAAGTGCTTGGGGCTGATATGTCGCTACATCGATTTTTTGCAGGATAGGAAGGCCGAATGCGGCTGTTTTACCTGTACCTGTCTGCGCTAATGCAATTACGTCGTTGTCGTCTCCCAGTAAGAATGGAATCACTTCCTCCTGTACCGGCATGGGCGATTCATAGCCCATTTCTTGAATTGCCTTCAGTATTGGTGCGGCAACTCCTAATTCTTCAAATGTTTTCAAAATGTGATATATGTATATATAATAAATTCAGAGTGGGCACAAAGGTACGCAAATAATTCGGATACTTTTCAGTATAGGATAATATCTTTTAGTGTATTACGCTCTTTTTCCGAAAGATGCAGCCCTTGCGACAGATATTTATCGGTCGAGCCATACTCTTTTTTAATCTTATTGAAAGCCAGGTCGAGCCATGTCTCGTTTGCGTTGAGCAGGACTGTAATCGTTTCCTGGGCATCCGTATTGAGATCGCGTGCCATGCAGGCAAGCTGTCCGATGTTTATATTGCTGTTGGAAACCATATAATCCTTCATAATCGTTTCTTCCGGCACGTCGAGGGCGGACAGGAGCATCGCGGTCAGGAAACCGACACGGTCTTTCCCCAATGAACAGTTCACCAGGATCGGATAGTTGTCTTTATCGAGAAATACTTTCAGGGCTTTGCCGAACTGTTCGCTGTCTTCCGTCACGTAGCGCAGGTAAGTGTCCTGCATGAAGACAAGTCCGTCTCCCTTGCGCATCCGTCCTTCTTCCAGGCGGTGGCGGACAAGCTCTTTGTCCCTTACGGGAATAGGAATGGAGATGATGTTTGCTCCGGCATATTTCTCGGGGGCGAGAGCTATCTCGTCTTCTCCCCGGAGGTCGATGACAGTCCTGATCCCCAGGTTTTGCAGCCGGGTCGTGTCGTTGCGGCTCAGCGATTTGAGCTCGCCGGAACGGAATACCTTGCCCCACTGTGTCTTCCGCTTGCCGTGTTCATCGAAGTAGCCGCCGATATCGCGCAGGTTCTGCACGCTGTCCATCTGGACGGAACGGGCGCCGACGGTCCGGTAATATTTGTCGTTGAACGACAGGAGGAAGTATTTGCGGGTGATGTTGTCGTTGGTGATATATGTCAGCCTTCCGTCGTTGATGTTGGCATAGCCGCACGGATTGGACATATCGAAAGAGTCGGGAGTGTCGGAAACATACAGTTTCATCGCCCCGTCGGTGTGAGGATCGGTTTCCCATTTAATAATGTAGTTACCGATGTCGTCACGCAGACAGAGCGCGTGTATCTCAGGTGCCCTGCCGGAGCTGCATCCTGCCAATAAGGTCACACTGGTAAACAGGAAAAGAAATCGTTCTAATATCATATTACTACTACTCATACCTTACAAAGATAATGAAAAACAAGTTTCTTTCTACCCCGGGTTAATGATATTTAAGACTGCCGGAGGTAGGAGGTAGCAAATTCTTTAGAAATGTAATTGTCATAACTTTGGCAGACTTCCGTCGCCAGGTCTATCCCGCATCGGATGATATTGGCCCACGTCTCTTTCGGGAGGTTGGCGAGGTCGCGGTAGCGGACATTATATTTTAACAGACCATAGATGATGCCTGCATTGAAGTTGTCTCCGGCTCCGATCGTGCTGACAGGGCGGATGGAGGGCGAATCGTAGTGCTGGCGGCAGTCACCGCAGTAGAGGTTGACGCCGTCGGCTCCGTGCGTAGTGATGAAGCGGTCGCAGTAGAAGCGGATATGGTCGGTATAGACCTTTTCCGTGTCTGCCTGCCCGAAGATGTTGAGAAAGTCCTCGTCGGACCCGCGCACGATATCGGCATACTCGAAGTTCTCGAGCAGCGTCGGTCTGAGGCGTATCGCTTCGTCGGCATGCGCCTTGCGGAAATTCGGATCGTAGTAGAGGATCGCTTTGCGCTCGCGCGCATAGTCGAGAAATTCCACCATCCGTTTGCGCAGGACGGGGTTCAGCGAATAGTAGGAGCCGTAGACGAAGATGTCGTCTTCGTTAATCTCCGGCAGAGGCACGTCGAGGCGTTGCTTCGGGTAGTCTTTGTAGAAAGTGTAGCTGGCATTGTTGTCGTCATCCAGGAAAGCGAGCGAGACAGGGCTTTTCCCGTCGGGGAAACGGTCTACGAACTCGGTGGAGAGGTTGTTCTCCACCATGAAATCGCGGATAAAGTCGCCGACGCGGTCGTTCCCCAATTCGCTGATGAAGGAGACGGGAACTTCGAGGCGTCCTAAAGATATCAGGCCGTTGAAGGTCGAGCCGCCGGGCACAGCCGCATGGGGCCGGTTGTTCTTGAAGATGATATCCAGGATGGTTTCTCCGATGCCGATTACCTTTCTCATGTTGTTATTTGTTTACGGTTTTGCACTGTTCGCGGCTTTTGGAACCTAAGTAGCCTCCGTGATGCCGTTTGGCATAGTCGGCGTAGCTGAAGTTAATCCGTTTCATGGTTCCCACTACCAGCAGGTCGCCGATCACGGTCATGACGGTTGTCGAGGTGGTGGGAGTCAGTCCCAGCGGACAAACTTCTTTCGGGGCGCCGGTCGGCAAACAGATGGTCGCTTCGGCTGCTAACGGGCTGTCGGGGTTGCCGGTGATAACGATGAACTGCATTTCGGGGACAAGGCCGCGTGTCAGTTCCACCAGCTCGAGCAGCTCGCGCGTCTTGCCGGAGTTGGAGATAAGCAACATGACATCGTTCTTACGGACGATGCCGAGGTCGCCATGCTGCGCTTCGCTGGGATGCAGGAAGTAGGCGGGCGTACCGGTTGAACAAAAAGTGGTGGCGATATTCATGGCGATTTGCCCTGCTTTACCCATTCCACTGGTGATCAGGTTGCCACCGAGTTCGTGCACGTGTTTCACGATGAGCGTCACAGCCTCTTCATAGCCGTCTGTTATCGGAATGTTGCGTACTGCTTCAGCTTCTTGCTGCAGGATGGACGAGATTGCTTCGTTTATCATAGCTTTTAAAATCGTTACTATTATATATGTAATATGAAAGTACAAAAGTATCTATTTTAATCATATGTACACAGTCCCCCTCTTATTTTTTATACTAAGTTTCAACCGCTCGAAAGTTTGAAACTAAAGTTTCAGAAGTTTCGTGCTATTGAAACTTTAGTTTCATGCCTGTGGAACTTTAGTTTCATCGGCTGAAATTTTAGTTTCCTCGGCTGAAACTTTAGTTTCGACCGTTGAGACTTTTGTTTCAGTCGTTGAGGCTAAAATTTTAAAAAAAAGTGGTTTTTCTTGTGAGTACTTTTCTTTTCCCGTTCGTTGTATAAATGTAAGAAGCAAGTTAACCATGTGTCGACTTTGTATCTGCGTCTAATAAATAAGTGAAAATGGAAAACGAACATTCAGAATTAATCATCGGATATCTGCAAGGACGGCTGCACGGTCGGGACTTAGACAATTTCTATGTCTGGGTGAACGAAAGTGCAGACAACAAAAAGCTGTTTTTCGAAACGAAAGCGCTTTATGAAGCCTGTACGCCATCCCGTGAAAAATCTGAAATACAAGATAGCTGGCTTCGACTTCTTGAAAAGAGAACGTCACGCCAGCATAAAAAACAATCCTTCTGGCTGCGCATAAGTACTTATGCGGCTGTTGCAATGATTGCAACAGCGGTGACTTCCTCTATTTTTATATTTTCCCAGAAAGAAAGCGAGACATATATCACCCGTTATGTCGGAGGAGACGGGCTTGAAGCGGATGTCGTGGTGCTACCCGACGGAACCCGTGTCAGTCTTGGCTCCAGGACTTCTTTTGCTTATGATTCCCATTATGGAAAGTCCAAACGTATCGTCCATCTGGAAGGAGAGGCCTATTTTGAAGTCGCCAAAGAGAAAGACAAGCCTTTTATAGTCGAAACGAAAGAACAGTCTATCGAAGCGCTCGGGACAAAGTTTAACGTATCCGCTTATTCGAGCGACTCGCTTCTGACTACTACCTTGCTGGACGGTTCTGTGTTGTTGACGACTTCGAACCTTTCATTGCCGACAATACTGAAGCCAAACGAGCAATTTATATATAATAGGAATACACAATCCGCCCTCCTGCAACAGGTTGACGCCAATCAGTTTGTCTCATGGACTACCGGCTATTATTATTTCCCCGAACAGAGCCTTGAAGCCATTTTATATCGGCTGAGCCATGTGTATGGTGTGCAGTTTACCGTCAAATCGGAAGCCTTGAACCGCCGTACTTTTACCGGGACGTTTTATCGCGGGCAAAGCATTAAGGATATTTTGGAGATTATCCATTTGTCGATCCCCATCCGGTATAAGATCAACGACCATCAAGTAACTATTTCAGAAATATAGATATAAAACAATGCTAATCTTAGAGAGGATAAAATGAAATGAATACCAGTTAAGTCTAATAAAAAAGAAGAGAAAATCTTGCCGGATCTTCTCTTCTAAGTAAAAAATGCGTGAATCAATTAAACTCCCATTGCCGTGGGATGATGTTTAATCTTTTAACAATCAAAAGTATGAATAATCAACGTATAGTTGTTTCTGTTAATCTGAAAAGAACTATAAAAATCATGAAATTAACACTTGTTATGTTGTTGGTTTGTCTTTCATCGGTCGTCGCATCGACCTATGCACAAACTGCAACTGTAAATGTCTCTGCCAAAAATGCGACTTTGGAGAGTGTATTAAAGCAAATAGAGAAACAATCCGAGTTTTTGTTTTTCTATAACCTGGAAGAGATCAATAAGAATGAAAAGATCTCTATTAACAAGAAAAATGCGAATATTCAGGAAGTCTTGGATGCTATTGCAGCTAAGACAGGACTGAAGTACACAATTAAGGATCGTCATATCGTGCTTACTTCGGATGATGAAACCAAGTCAGTTTCTTCTGTTGCCATAGTCAACCAGACACGTAAAGTTACGGGAACCGTAAACGATGCATTCGGACCGGTGGCCGGAGCGAATGTGATCCAGAAGGGAACGACTAACGGCACGACTACCGACATGGACGGAAACTTCTCTATCGAAGTACCGGAAAATGCGATTTTACAGATTTCTTTTATCGGTTATCTTCAACAGGATATTCCTGTAAAAGGTAAAACCACGATAAGCATTCTTCTGAAGGAAGACACGCAGGCCTTGGAAGAAGTAGTTGTGGTCGGCTATGGTACGATGAAGAAAAAAGACTTGACCGGTGCTGTTGCTTCCGTTAAAATGGATGATGCTCCCGTCGGAACGGTTTCTACGATTAGCCACGCCTTGGCCGGTAAAGCTGCCGGTTTGCAGGTGAATACAGTCAGTGCACAGCCTGGTGGCGGTTCTAACTTCCGTATCCGTGGCGCTGCATCTGTTAATGCAAGCAATGATCCGTTGATCATTATTGACGGTTTCCCTGTCAGTTCTCCGAATGAAGATAAGTTGAAAACCGGTAAATATTCCAGCGGAACGACTGATAATATTCTGGCTTCGATCAACCCGAACGATATCGAATCGATCGAAGTGCTGAAAGATGCAAGTTCTACTGCGATCTACGGTTCACGTGCCGGTAACGGTGTGATCATTGTGACTACCAAGAAGGGTAAGACAGGAGCGCCGAAAGTCACTTATTCGGGAACAGCAACCGTACAGACGCTTGCTACTGATTATGACATGCTGAACGCATCCGATTTTATGATCCAGTCCAATCGTTATCAGAAAGAACAATGGATGAAAGATAACGGTATCGGTATTTATGGCGGCAAGAGCGAAGCACAGGCTTCTTCTCCTTATACTCCCCGCTATACGGATGCCCAGATTGCCAATCCGGCCAATAACACGAACTGGTTCGACGAAATTACCCGCACAGGTTTCCAGACTCAGCACAACGTCTCGATCAATGGTGGTACGGAAATGACCAAGTATCTGGTATCCGGTAACTTCTTCAAGCAGGAAGGTGTTGTCAAGAACAATGGAATGGAACGTTTTACAGGCCGTGTGAATTTGGAACAGCAGGTTAGTAAATATGTGAAGGTGGGTGTGAACATGACATTGTCCAGAAACCAGATGGATAACGTTCCTCTGGGTTCCGGCCAGAATGAAAATGCCAGTATCATGGTTGCCGCAGCCCAGTTTAATCCGATTTTGGCGATTAAAGATGCGGATGGCGAATATGTATTGAACAGTGAAGCTGCTTTCTTGCCTAACCCGGTTTCTTTGCTTGAAATCACGGATAAGACAATAAAAGAAAGATTATTGGCTACTTCATTTATTGAAATAAAGCCGATCCAGGATTTAACTTTGAAGGCTAATTTGGGTATTGACCGTAATTATCAGAAACATAAGGTTTATCTGCCGAAAACGACTCTTTACGGTGCAAAGAAAGATGGTCAGGCAGATATTGCCCAATATGACAAATCGGATTATCTGATGGAATTGACGGCTAACTATACGAAACGTTTCGGCGATCATAACCTGAATGCTTTGGTTGGTTATTCTTTCCAGCGTTTTACGGATGAATCTTTGTCTGCCGGTAACAGCCAGTTCCTGATCGATGGATTCCTGTTCAATAACCTGGGAGCAGGTGCTTATCCGAAACCAAGTGTCGGTTCTTCTGCTTCTAAAGACGAGATGGCATCATTCTTCGGTCGTGTGAACTATTCATTCAAAGACCGTTATCTGTTGACAGCTACACTGCGTGCCGACGGTGCTTCAAACTTCGCCAAGAACAACCGTTGGGGTTACTTCCCTTCAGTTGCAGTAGGTTGGAGATTCACGGAAGAAGAATTTATGCAGCCGTTGACAAATGTTCTTTCCAGTGGTAAACTGCGTCTGAGCTACGGACAGACCGGTAACTCCAATATCGGAAATAAGGCGATCTCCTATTATAAAACAGGATATAACAATGAATTTGGCGGTACTGAATCTGTAGGTGTTTATCTGAGCCAGATGGGTAACCCGGATTTGAAGTGGGAAACAACAACAGAATGGAACCTTGGTTTGGATATGGCTTCTTGAACAATCGCCTGAATGTGACGGCTGAATATTTCCACAGAGTCGTTTCCGACCTGTTGAGCGAACGTACGTTGTTGTCTTACAATGAAGTGAGCAAAATCTCGGCAAATATCGGCGAGACACAGAGTCAGGGTTTTGAGTTGACAATCAATTCGAAAAACATTGAAACAAGAGACTTTAGCTGGAGTTCCGACCTGACATTCTCATTCTATCGCGATAAGTGGAAAACCCGTGACGATAGCTGGAAACCGGCTGCTTATTCCCAGTATAATGCTCCGATCCGTTATTATTTCGGTTATAGAGCGGATGGACTGATCCAGGAAGGTGAAACGGTTGATTGGATGCCGGGTTCTGTTCCCGGACAGGTAAAGATTAAAGACTTGAACGGTTACGTTTACAATGAAGACGGAACAATGAAGGTTGATAAGAACGGTATTCCATTGAAGAGCGGTAAGCCTGACGGTAAGATCGATGAAGCCGATATGGAAATTTACGGAAGTAAAGACCCTGGCTATCTGATGGGTTTCAACAATACATTGCGTTGGAAGAACTTCGACCTGAATGTTTATTTCTACGGACAGTTTGGTCTTTGGAATGTCGGTTCTTATAAAGATTTGTGGTTGACAGGTGCCGACGGTATGACCGGTATTGTCAATATGTATCGTGGTTACAATATGCCGGTTTCTGCGAAAGACGTATGGTCTCATGACAATACTTCTGCAAGCCGTCCGGGATATTTCCAGGATAAGAGCCCGGTTCCGGCAGGTAGCACAAGTACCGGTAAGATCGGTGACTACTATCTGGAAAAGAGCTGGTTCATCCGTTGTCGTAACATTACGTTAGGATATACAATCCCGATGAATAAGAGTCTGCTTTCTAATGTACGTGTTTATGCAGATATCAACAATCCGTTCATGATCACTCCGTATAACGGTCTCGATCTGGAAACAGATAACTCTGTATGGGCTTACCCGAACGTGAGAAGTTTCAGTATTGGGTTGGATATAACATTTTAATTAACGTCTAAATAAAGAATAAGATGAAAAAGTTATTATATATATTATCTGTATCGTTAGCAAGTACTGCGTTTCTGCCGTCCTGTACGAATCTGGAATCGGAAATGTATGATGTGATTAACCCGGGTATCTTCCCGGTTAATGAAGATGATGCGAATGCATTGGTAACGGCTGCGGCTTATGCTCCGTTCCGTTCGAACTGGTACGATGGAATGTTTACGGCTGCCAACGGCGGTATCCATGTGATTGGAGATATGACGACGGATATCGGTTATTGCCAGTGGAATGATGTGTGCTGGCCTGATTTGCTGGACGTGAATTTCAGCTCGACATCCGATTGTCCGACGAAAATCTATAAGAACCATATCAATTTCATCGGTAAGATGACGTTGGCGCTCGACCGTATCTCCGGAATAGAGATGAAGGAAGAAACCAAAAATCGCTTGAATGCAGAGCTTTATTGCGGACGTGGTTGGTTAGCCTATATGTTGTATGATTTTTACGGACCGATCCAGATCCCGACATTGGAACAGTTAAACGATCCGCTGGGTGAACAGATTATCCCGCGTGTTTCCCAGGCTGAAATGGTAACCTTTATCGAAAACGATCTGAAGGCTGCGATCGCTGTACTGCCGGCTACTTACAAGGTGACGGACAGCAATTATGGCCGTTTCACAAAAGGTCTGGCTTATACGGTTTTGATGAAGTTGTATATGCATGAAAAAGAATGGGCAAAAGCTGAAGAATGCGGTCGTGAGCTGATGAAACCTGAATATGGCTATTCTTTGATGGCAAACTATAAAGATATCTTTACGCTTGAAAACGAAGGAAATCCGGAAACAATTTGGGCTGCCGTATGTAGCAGTAGTGTAAATCAACAACTTTGGCTGGCACACGTATTGTCAAGCCAATATCCGACAAGAAATGAAAGTATCCAGAAATGGGGCGGTTACCGTGTATTATGGGACTTCTATCATACATTTGATAAAAGTGATAAACGTCTGGAAGTCTTGGTCGGTGAATTTGTAGGTACGGATGGTGTTCTTTATAATGAAGCCAATCCTGGAACTGTACTGCAGACAGGTGCAATGCCGGTTAAGTATGGTGAAGATCCTGCTGCTACGGGTGAAGAAAGCCAGATCGACTGGATCGTTTACCGTTATGCAGATGTTGTAACACTCTTGTCTGAAGCGATCGTCCGCAAGAATAATGCCGTTAACCAGGAAGCTCTCGATTTGCTGAATATGGTTCGCACACGTGCCGGTCTTACTGCTTACACGCTTTCGGATGTCAAGGATGTTCAGGATTTCCTGGATAAGGTATTGGAAGAACGTGGCCATGAACTGTGGTTTGAAGGTGCACGCCGTACAGACTTGATCCGCCACGGAAAATATATCGAGTATGCACGCAAATATAAAAACTCTGTGACTGCACAGGATTATATGACGCTGATGCCGCTTCCTCAGTCTGTTATCAATGAAAGTAAGGGACAGGTAATCCAGAATCCGGGTTATTAATCCGATTCTCTTTGGTGTCTATATTTAATTTTAAGGAAAGGGCCGCTTCATTTGCGGCCTTTTTTCTCTCTGCTAACAAGTAAAATCATGAGTAACCTGGAGGTTACCGGGCTATACCGGAAAAAGGATTGCAAATCACATCCATTGAGCCGGAACGCTTGCAGGTGTCCGAAGGAAAAGCTACCTTGCGCGACATTGACGGACATGTGACACGTGAATTGTTGTACATACCGGCCTGCCGGATGTTTTGCTGAAAGGACGGGAGGCTACATTAATAATATCAGACTAAAACAAGATCAGACTAAGACATGGATTACCAACAAATTCTTGAGAATATCTATCTGAAGATACAGCCTTATGCACAGGTTGGCAAGCAGGCAGATTACATCCCGGCATTGGCAAACGTCGATCCGGATCAATTCGGTATGTGTATTAATACAGTACAGGGAGAGGTCTTTATGCAAGGAAATGCGACGACCCGCTTCTCTATCCAGAGTATATCGAAAGTGTTTTTATTGGCCATGTGCCTTAGTTTCGAAGGGGAAGAACTGTGGCGGAGGGTAGGAAAAGAGCCTTCCGGCACAGCCTTCAATTCGTTAGTCCAATTGGAAGTGGAGAAGGGGATTCCCCGTAACCCGTTTATTAATGCCGGCGCTATCGTATTGGCCGATGTCTTACTGAAGCATTTGAAGCATCCGAAAGAAGATTTCCTTCGTTTTGTCCGGAACCTGTGTGGGAATGACTCTATTTCCTACAATGAGGAAGTGGCCCGGTCTGAACGGGAGAAAAGTTATTTGAATGCAGCGATTGCCAATCTGCTGAAATACCATCACAATATAGAGGGGGAGATAGAAGAAGTACTTCATTTCTATTTCTTACAGTGCTCCATAGAGATGAGTTGTCATGATTTGTCCAATGCGTTTTTAGCTTTCGCACATTATTCTCCTTTCGAGTATGGGGAAGTTAAGCTGACCTCTTCACAAGTCAAACGCATGAATGCCATTATGCAAACATGTGGCTTTTATGACGAAGCGGGTGAGTTTTCCTATCTGGTCGGATTGCCGGGTAAGAGCGGTGTGGGCGGAGGCATTGCCGCTATTTATCCGCAGCGTTATTCGGTCGCAGTATGGAGTCCCCGGTTGAATCAGAAAGGGAACTCGGTGATGGGAATCAAGGCGCTGGAATTGTTGACTACGGAGACGGAGGATTCGATTTTCTGATAAACAAAAGTGGAATAATGGCTTGTAAGTAGTAATAATAATTGATTGTCTAAACATATTCGAATGAGAATTATTCATATCCTCGGCATGTTGCTGATTGCGCTTGCCGTGAAAGCCGCTTCTCCTATCGAAGGGCTGTTGGAACGCATTGATAGAGGTGCGTCGCGTAAATTTGTGATTGAACAGGTGAAATCGCCTGTTGATTTTTTTGAACTTGACCAGAAAGGCAACAAGGTGGTGATCCGGGGGAATAACTATGTGAGTATCGCTTCCGGGTTGAACTGGTATCTGAAATATTATGCCGGAGTCCATCTTTCCTGGAACGGTATGCAGGCAAAACTGCCAGAAGTACTGCCTGCTGTGAAACAGAAGGAACGTCGTGAAACGGATATGAAGTACCGGTATGATTTTAACTATTGTACCTTTTCCTATACGATGGCGTTCTGGGATTGGGAACGGTGGGAGAAAGAAATCGACTGGATGGCCTTGCACGGTATCAACCTGCCGTTGGCAATGGTCGGGACAGACGGTGTCTGGCAGAATGTGCTGAGCAAGCTGGGCTATACGAAAGAGGAGATCAACGAGTTCGTGGCCGGTCCGGGTTTTCAGGCCTGGTGGCTAATGAACAACCTCGAAGGTTGGGGCGGACCGAATCCCGACAGCTGGTATAAGCAGCAGATAGCCCTTCAGAAACGTATCATCGGACGGATGCGCGAATATGGCATCGAGCCTGTCTTGCCGGGCTATTCCGGCATGGTTCCCCACAATGCAAAGGAAAAATTAGGATTGAATGTTTCGGACCCGGGGCTGTGGAACGGATATCGCCGTCCAGCATTCCTGCAACCGACAGATCCGCGTTTCCAGGAGATTGCTTCCTTATATTATAAGGAGATGAACAAACTGTACGGCAAAGCGAACTATTATAGCATGGACCCGTTCCATGAAGGCGGAAGTGTAGCCGGTGTGGATCTGGACGCCGCCGGAAAAGCAATAATGCAGGCGATGAAGAAGAATAATCCGAAAGCTGTCTGGGTGGCCCAGGCATGGCAGGCGAACCCTCGCCCGAAAATGATCGGGAATCTGGAAGCCGGTGATTTGATCGCGTTGGATTTGTTTGCTGAAAGCCGTCCCCAGTGGGGCGATCCCGAATCGACCTGGTACCGGAAAGACGGTTTCGGGCAGCACGATTGGATTTACTGTATGTTGCTGAACTACGGCGGAAACGTCGGATTGCACGGGAAGATGAAACATGTGATCGACGAGTTCTACAAAGCAAAGGAAAGTCCGTTCGGCAAGACTTTGAAAGGTGTCGGCATGACGATGGAAGGAAGCGAGAACAACCCGGTTATGTTCGAACTGTTGACCGAACTGCCTTGGCGGCCGCAGCATTTCGACAAGGACCAGTGGTTGAAGGAGTACACGGCAGCCCGTTATGGGAAAAGTAATCCGACCGTGCAGGAGGCCTGGATCTTGTTGAGCAATTCCATTTATAACTGTCCGGATGCAAATACGCAGCAGGGAACGCATGAATCCGTATTTTGTGCCCGTCCAACCGAACACCCGTATGAGGTTTCGAGTTGGTCGGAAATGAAGGATTATTATGATCCGAACGATGTGATCCGCGCGGCTGCCCTGATGGTATCCGTTGCCGATCAGTTCAAAGGAAATAATAATTTCGAATATGATCTGGTCGATATTGTCCGCCAGGCGATCGCCGAGCGGGGACGCCTGACGGAAAAGGTGGCGGAAGCGGCCTATGCCGCCGGTGACAAAGTGCTGTATAAAGAAGCTGCCGACCGCTTCCTGCGGCTGATCCTTCTACAGGATGAACTGTTGGGAACACGTTCCGAGTTTAAGGTCGGAACCTGGATCGGCCGTGCCCGCAGTCTTGGAAATACTGCCGGAGAAAAGGACCTGTATGAATGGAATGCCCGTGTACAGATAACTACCTGGGGGAACCGCAATGCTGCCGACGACGGAGGCTTGCGCGACTATGCCCACCGGGAATGGAACGGTATCTTGAAAGACTTTTATTATATGCGCTGGAAAACCTGGTTCGACTATCAGATGCAGCGGTTGGAAGGCAAGAATCCTGCCGAAATCGATTTTTATGCAATCGAAGAACCTTGGACAAAAGCGACAAATGCCTATCCGAGCGAACCGGAAGGCGATTGTATTCCGACGGTAAAACGTATATTTGCAGAAATATTTGACTAATCATTATATCATGAATCAAAAAACAATTTATCTTCTTTTACTGGCTCTTTTGGCATTGCCCTGCTTTGCCGGAAGCAAGTATGAATCGAAAATATCTTCTCTTGCCGGAGAAAAGTGGTGGGGCGGCATGGTTGCCTTAGGCTCGAAGATGCCTTTTGAAGGGGACTTGCGCCTGTTCGACCTCTCTGCCGAGAACCTGAATAACCAGAATGTGCCGTTGCTGCTTTCTTCCGAAGGACGGTATATCTGGAGCGACAAGCCTTTTTCTTTTAAGGTGGAGAATGGGGAGCTGCGTCTCTATTCCGATTATGAGAAAATGGAGCCGGTCCTGGCGGGGCGGACATTACGGGATGCTTATATGGCGGCCTCTACTAAATATTTCCCGCCTTCGGGACAGCTGCCGGACCCGCTGTTCTTCTCCATGCCGCAGTATAATACCTGGATCGAGCTGATGTACAACCAGAACCAGGAAGATATCCTGAAATATGCGGATAACGTGTTGGAGAACAAATTCCCGGTAGGCGTCTTTATGGTGGATGATAACTGGCAGAAATACTACGGTAATTTCGACTTCAAGCCCGAACGGTTTCCCGATCCGAAAGGGATGATCGACCGTTTGCACCGTCAGGGTTTCAAGATCATGTTCTGGATTTGCCCGTTTGTCAGCCCGGACAGTCCCGAGTTTCGCGAACTTCAGCAAAAGGGGTATCTGATCAAGAAGAAAGGGACGAATGCCGCAGCGATCATTCCTTGGTGGAACGGATACAGTGCTTGCTATGACCTGAGCAATCCGGCTGCGGCCGAACATTTGAAACAACAGTTGCGCGGTATGCAGGAAAAATACGGTGTGGACGGATTCAAGTTCGATGCCGGTGACATCGGGCACTATAATGATCCGGAGCTGGAGTTTTACGATAAGTCGGCCACTTCGGTAGATATGTGCCAATATTGGGCGAAGATCGGTTTGGACTTCCCGTTCAATGAATATCGTGCCGGATGGAAGATGGGCGGTGAGGCATTGGTACAACGCTTAGGTGATAAAGACTATTCCTGGAAGGCTGTCGGTCTCCTTGTCCCGGATATGATTGCCGCCGGATTGCTGGGCTATGCGTATGCTTGCCCGGATATGATCGGCGGAGGACAGTTCGGCTCTTTCTTAGGTGTGGACCAGACGAAGCTCGATCAGGAACTGATCGTCCGTTCCTGCCAGGTGCATGCGTTGATGCCGATGATGCAATTCTCGGTAGCCCCCTGGCGCATTCTCGACGAGAAACATTTGGCTATCTGTCGCGACTATGCGCATCTGCACGAAAAGATGGGGACCTATATCCTCGAACTGGCCCATCATGCCGCCGAAACCGGTGAGCCGATCATCCGCCATATGGAATATGTATTCCCGCATCAGGGTTTCATCGATTGCAAGGACCAGTTTATGTTGGGCGACAAATATCTGGTTGCTCCCGTCTTGACGAAAGAACATACCCGCACAGTCATGTTGCCAAAAGGCGTATGGCTGGACGATACAGGCAAAAAGTTCAAGGGACCGAAAACAATCGAAGTAACGGCACCGCTGGAACGTTTACCCTGGTTTGAGAAAATAAAGTAGGAAGGGTAGCCTTCTTACTACAAAATGAAAAATTTGCGACCGGAAGGGTTCCGTCTAAGGACAAAATGAAAAATTTGTACTTAGACGGAGCCCTTCTTGCTATAAAATGAAAAAATTACAGATAGATGGAACCCTTCTGATCCTGAAAAAATCTTTTTGTAATCAGATGGAACCCTTCTTGTGCAGAATGTCACCGTTTGTAATCAGATGGAAGCCATCTTAGATGAAAAATAACAAAATGTTACATTCGGGGCTGCGGCTTTGATTGGAGCGGTGCAATTGATGATGGATTTTTGGGCAATATGTTTAATTACAAAAAATTGTCATATCTTTATCGATCAAAAGAAAAGCCATGGAGACAACAACCTCGGATATAAAAGCTTTTAATAAGTTGTTTGCTGATTATCATGGATTGTTTGTGCGTTTCGCCAACACGTATATTCAAGATGATGCGGCAGCTGAGGATATTGCTGTCGAGGGAATTATGTACTATTGGGAAAACCGCCATACGCTTGCTTCCGACTCGAATATTCCGGCCTATATCTTGGAAACGATCAAACATAAATGTCTGAATTATCTCCGCCACCTTCGTGTCCGTGAAGATGTGGAGCAACGTCTTCGGGAGCATCAGCAACGCGTGACTAACCTGCGTATTGTCACCCTCGAAGCCTGCGACCCGCAGGAAATTTTCAGTGACGAGGCCCAACGCCTGGTGGACGAGGCTTTGGCGATGATGTCCGATAAAACCCGGCAAATCTTTATCATGAGCCGCTATGAGAATAAGACTTATCCGGAAATTGCCGCCCATTTCTCCCTGTCGGTCAAAAGTGTCGAATTTCATATATCCAAAGCCTTGAAGATACTGAAGGTGAAGCTGAAAGATTATATGACAATAATCTTGTTTCTGTAAAAGAAAACCGTTTTCCGGGAAAACAATCTGTTTATTTAGGGGGTATCTTTGTTGAAGTGCTTATAGATATATGGACAGAAAAGTTTTACAACGTTTTTTTTGAAGGAACAGCTTCTTTTGAAGAGGAAGAGGCTGTATGCAACTGGGTGGATGCCTCCGATAAAAACCGGGAAGTGTTGATAAGGGAACGGAAATATTTTGATGTCTTGTTGCTGCGTAATGTAAAAAACTGCAAGATGAAACAGCCTGTTAGCCATTTCGCTCTGCCGGTTGCCATCAGAGAGTCATTGAAGGTTGCCGCTGCAATAGCCATACTGATCGTTTCTTCCCTTTATATATATAATACGGTAATGAAGCCGGTGCCTGTGGCAGCCCTGAATAAGATTGTCGTTCCTCCGGGTCAGCGTGCGAATATCACACTGTCCGATGGTACGAATGTCTGGCTGAATGCTTGCAGCGAGATGACTTATCCGGTTTCTTTTACGCAGGAAGCTCGTAACGTTTCGCTGAAGGGGGAAGCCTATTTCGATGTTTCTAAAGATGCTAAACATCCTTTTGTCGTGCAGACGGAAAAATGCGATATCAAGGTTTTAGGGACGAAGTTCAACGTCCAGGTCGATGAGTTGGATTGTGAATTTTCTGCCGCATTACTGGAAGGTTCTATCGAATTGACGAATAAAATAAAGCCGGGTCCTAAAATCTTGCTTTCTCCGATGCAGAAGGCAGAATGGAAGAATAATGAAATGGTTATCGATTCAATACGTAACCTGGATAATTATCGTTGGAAAGAGGGGTTGATCTGCTTTGAAGATATAAAGTTTGCGGATTTGATGAAGCGGTTTGAAACGGTTTATGATATACCAATTATCATTCAAAATAAGAAACTGAATAATTATAAATGTAGTGGGAAATGTAGAGTTGCAGACGGTATAGATTTTATTCTTCAGGTTTTACAGCGAAGTGCAGATTTTACCTTTGTAAGGAGTGATGATAATATGGTTATCTATATAAAATGAATGTTTAACTTTAAATTTAAAAATCTAACGCCTATGGAGTGAGTATTGAATAAACAAAAAAATGAATAATGGGAAAAAGGCGATGAATCCAGTCCATTCATCGCCTTGAATTAACACCAGTCTTGAAACTAATATTAATCATTAATTTTACAAAGTTATGAATAAAATACCTTTGTCGGGACTTTGTTTCGCAGCAAAATCACGATGTAAACATTTATTTAGGATTATGAGAGTAACCTATATCTTCTTGTTTGCGGTTATTTTCTGCTTGCATGCAGAAAATGCGATATCGCAAAAGATCACCTTACAAGGTGATAATCTTTCAGTAAAAGACTATTTGAATACTATTGAAAAGCAAACAGAGTATCTTTTTATCTATGATTCGGATGTTAATGTAAATCAGAAGATATCTATGGATATGGTTAATAAGCCAATCAAAAGTATTTTGGATAATTTGTCCAAACAACTGGATTTGTTCTATTCGCTGAAAGGATCTTATATTGTTTTGTCTACTCGTAAAATGCCCGCAGACATCAAGCAAGAAGGAAATCAACAGAAGAAAATAACGATATCCGGTACGGTAAGCGATAGTTTCGGCCCGATTGCGGGAGCGAATGTCATCGAGAAAGGGACGATGAACGGGATTATTACGGATATGGATGGAAAGTTTACTTTGGAAGTCTCTTCCGATGCCATTATCCAGTTTTCATTTATCGGATATGAGACACTTTCTAAAAAAGTGACTCCCGGAACAATGAATGTTACTTTGAATGAAGATACACATAAACTGGACGAGGTCGTCGTGATTGGTTATGGTACGTCGACGAAACGTTCATTGATTGCATCCGTATCTACTGTCAATGCATCGGAAATGGAGGCATTGCCCGTAACGAATATTACGCAGGGACTTGCCGGACGTGCTCCGGGTTTGATCGTGCAGGGAACAGGTGGCGGTATTAATAAAAAGAGTACCGTCAGTATTCGTGGAGGTAGTACTCCTTTGGTCGTTATAGATGGCGTAATTCGTGATTATGATGATTTTGTTGCTTTGGCTCCTGAGAATATAGAGAATATGTCTGTCCTGAAAGATGCATCCGCAACAGCTGTTTATGGTTCACGTGCATCCAATGGTATCTTGCAGGTTACAACGAAAAAGGGAAAAGAGGGTAAGCCGAGAGTGGATTATTCCTTTAATCAAAGTTGGTCTCAGCCGAATGTATGGCCTGAAAAGCTGAATGCACATGATTTTGCGTATAATCGTAATATCGCTGCGATGAATGACGGGACGGAAGTTCCTTATAGTGAAGAAGATCTTCGGATGTTCGCCGACGGATCGGATCCTTATGGGCATCCGAATACGGATTGGCAGGATTTAACGCTGAAAAATTTTGCGCCCCAACAGAAACATAATGTTACGTTAAGCGGGGGAACGGATATCAATAATTATTACGCCTCGATTGGATACATAAATCAACAGTCTTTGTATAAAAGCGATTCGCATTATATGAAACGTACTAATTTCCAGTTGTCACAAACGTCGAAAGTTAAATCGATCGGATTAAAAACAACTGCGCAGTTAGATGGATATTTGCAGAATCAATCTCATCCTTTTACTTCTACATCGGATGGATATGGAGGTGTATTTTCGCATATACAAAATAAATCTCCACTTGAAATCGGATTAAATAAGTATGGTTTGACTTATAATAATACTGATAACCCGATAGCAGAAACATCCAATGATGCAGGCTATAAGGATGCTAAGGAAAATGTAATCAACGGGCTCCTTGCTTTGGAATGGGATTTGCCTTGGGTAGAGGGGCTTAAATTGAGGGCTAAAGGAAATTATCGTTATTATATAAAGGAAAATAAGAATTGGAGAAAGGATGCTCCTCAATATGCCTGGGAGTCTGAAGAACCTACTTATGCCTCTAAACCTCAATTGGAGCAGATATCGGAAACCGGGAATGCTTGGACATTGCAGTATTTCGCCGAATATAATCGCACATTCAAGAAACATACAATCAACGTATTGGGTGGATACGAATACACGAGCAGCTTCGGACATAAGCAGGCATTGGTTCGTAAAAACTACGATTTTCCGATTGACCAAATTAATCCGGGACCGACTTCTACGATGGAAAATTCCGGCAGTGAATGGGAAAGTGGCCGTGCCGGTTGGGTAGGACAGGCTAAATATAATTATGATAACCGTTATTTTGCCGAGGCCAGCATCCGTTATGACGGCTCTGATAATTTTCCGAAAGATAATCGTTGGGGTACTTTCTATTCCGGCTCGTTGGGATGGTCTATTGCGGATGAAGCGTTTATGGAAACATTGCGGGAAACCAATGTGTTCAACATGCTGAAATTACGTGCTTCTTACGGACAGGTCGGCTTGGATAACTGGGGAGATGAAAATAATGTCTATCATATTTCTCGTTTTGCTTATCTTCCTTCTTACGGGCTAAACGGACAAGGATATGTGATTAACGGGAATTATGTACAGACATTTTATGAAGGAGGTTTGCCTTCTCCCGCACTTTCCTGGTTTACTACCAACCAGTTTGATTTAGGACTCGATTTCAGTTCTTTGAATAACCGTTTTTACGGATCTGTCGATTATTTCTATTATGCAACGAAAGGATTCCTTTATGCCCCTGATGCATTAACTGTTGGGTACACAGATCCGTTAGGGACTATGCTGCCTAAGGTTTCAACAGATGGCGAACAGCGTCGTGCCGGTTTTGAATTCCAGTTGGGATGGCGTGATAATATCGGTGATTTCCACTATGATGTATCCTTGAATTTGACGAAGTTCGATGAACTGTGGGTTAGTGATCCGACCGAATCATTGGAAAACAAAAAGAATCCATACAAGCGTACGACACAGCAAAAGGGTTTTTATAAGGATGATAGCAATAGCAATTTTCTGCAAAACCTGGGATATTACACGAATGCAAATGACGTTTATAACAGTGTACAGCGTGTCGGCTCTCATGATCTGACGGCTGGAGATATCAAATATTTTGATTTTAACGGCGACGGTGTAATTGATGATGCAGACCGTATCCGTTTGGGGAAAAATAGTTTTCCGCGTGCTAACTATGGTATTAATATCAATTTATCATATAAAGGCATTTCTTTTAGTACTTTGTTTCAGGGAGCTTCCCGCTTTGATATGTACTTAGGGGATGCTTTGAGAATGGCAAGTGCCCAGCTTACTACTCCGATGTACGATTTCCAGACAGATTACTGGACATCTTCCAACACGGATGCACGGTATCCTCGTTTGGTCTATTCACAAGGTATTAATGGAAACAACAATACAGCAGTAAGTAATTTCTGGTTGATTAATGGAGCATATCTTCGTATGAAGGATATCCGGATCGGATATGATTTCAAGAAGACTGTATTGAAAAAGCTTGATTGGCTGCATAGATTGAATGTTGCATTGAGCGGTCAGAATATTTTCACAATTTCTGAAGCTACCAAATTTGGAATTGACCCTGAAAACGGATCTTCTAATCATTACGATTATCCGAATGAACGGGTATTTGCGATTAATATTAATGTTGGCTTTTAAAAATAATAGATTATGAACAGATATATCAAATATGGTTTGTTATGTTTTGCGGGAGGATTGTTTTTGACATCCTGTGATGTAATGGATACAGAACCGAAAGAGTCGTATGATGAAAGTTTAGTATGGTCAAGTAAGGAGACGGCTGATGCTTTCGTTTATGATACGTATAATTATACAATCCGGTTATACGCATCAGAAAGTGCCCGGTTGGAAGGATATACTCCGAATGAAATACATAGTGACTTGACCAGCTTGGATGCTTTCCCGACAGAAGAAGGCATAGATCGCTCCTATGATATTTATGGTCAGTATAAACTATCTAAAAATAATGGGAATGATGAAGAGAATGCCGGTTTCGGTTTCTTTAAGAGTTTGCGTATGTGCAACCTGATTATAAAAAAAGCGGAAGATAGTGATTTTACAGAATCTCAGAAGGCTGAACTGATCGCGGAAGGTAAATTCTTGCGCGGCCTGGTCTTTTTCAAACAGGCACAATGGTAGGGCGTTTTGTCCCGATTATGAAAGTTCTTGAATATGATGACCAAGAAGCTTTCAAGACGCCATTGACCGGTTCGATTGCCGAAAGCTATGAATTGGTAATGGCGGATATTGAAGCTGCTATAGAAGACTTGCCGGAGGAATCTCTTTCCGGAAGTGTGAATAAGTATGTCGCTCATGCCTTCCGCAGCCGCATTGCCTTGCAGGCTTATGCATATACGAAAGATTCTAAATATATTGACAAGAGCATTGAATCGGCAACAGCTGTGATTAACTCCGGTAAATATACGCTGACAGACAATTATGGAAGTATGTTTCAGAATGGAGGTGGAAATAATAATGAAATAATTTTAGGTTATTACCGTCTTGCCATGAATACGGTTTGCAGTCGTTTCCCTGAAATGATAAATTGTGTTCCGAATGTGAATAACGACGAAATTACGAATTCAAATGCAGGACCGGCTCTTAAAGATGCGAACGGACGCTCGTTTGAAGGATGGGCTTCTTATTTCCCGACACAAGATCTTGTCGATCAGTACTTGGTAATAGATAAGGCAGACGGTGAAGCAAAAGTCTGGTATGAAACATCCCAGTATAAAAATAGTGTGGAGGACAAGAATCCCGCCTCTTTAAACCAGGGTGATTTTGTTTCGATTGAAGCGACTGGACGTCAGGTGCCGGATGCGGATGATATGGGAGCAACGGATAAAGGGCAAAAGATTGTCCGTTATGGCCAGGTGAAAGATGCTTCACGTATTAATGAGATTATGTATGAGAATAGAGACAAACGTTTCTACGGAACGATTGTCTATGATTCATGCACCTGGTTATCTGGCGAAACGGTAACCTTATGTTGCCAGGGAAATCTTTGGGCTGGTATTCGTAAGGATCAGGCCGACTCCTGGTATACGACTGCTTCTGGATATTACTGGAAGAAAGGAGTGTTTGATGTCTCTCCTCGTTTTTATGCCAGCAACAATACGGACTACCATTTTGTCCTTGCGCGTCTGGGTGAGATGTATATGAATCGGGCTGAAGCTTATTTGCTTAAAGGGGAAATCAGCAAAGCTGTTGCTGATTTGAATATGACACGTACGGTACACGGCGGCCTGCCTGCTTCTGTCGCTTCAAATGAAGAAACTGCATGGAAAGATTATATTCGTGAACGTCGTGTGGAAATGGCATATGAAGGTGGAGACTTATATTTCAGTTATCTGCGCTGGGGACAGTATGGCGGATATGCAAATGAAGGAACAGCTCCGGGCGGAATTATCCAGGCATTGAATGTCCCTGTACATAAAATCCAGATAACAAAAGACCGGAAACAATATTTTGTTGCCCAGATCGTAAGAAACAGGGCGTGGAATAGAAACTTCTCGACGAAAAGATATCTGCTCCCGATACCGCAATCGCAGATCGATAAGCGTTCTGCAAGTGGCATAATAGATGAACAGAACCCAGGTTGGTAAATCGAATTAACAATTAAAATATAAAGAAGATGAAGAAATATAGCTATTTATTATTCCTGTTTATTCTTTCTGCTTTTACTTCTTGTCTGACTGGCGGAATGAATGATCTGCCGGAATTTGAAGAAAATGATATAACCGGCATATACAGAGTGGAATATCGTTATATAAGTGACGATGTAAATCCTGCAAGTGGCGAAAAGAATGTGGTAAAAGTGGAATTGGGCAAGTCGAATATTGTAATAGACGATCAGGCTGGTACGATCAGTTTTGATGTTTCTGTCCCTGCTGCCGGAGGTTCGTTTCCTGCCGCAGAAAGAGAAAAATGCACAGTTAATAATATCGGTGTAATGGTTTCTATCTCCACTGCAGCCCGATTGTCACCTGTTGGCGAATCTCCGGTACTCGGAATTCCTGGAGATTGGTCCAAACCGAATAAATATATTGTAACAGCTGCTAATGGTGCACAGAAAGAATGGACTATATCCGTTTCTAAGTTTACGAAATAAATTATTAGGTTAGTTTGCTGCAAGTTAAGAGGGTATGCCTATGCGAAGGTATACCCTCTTTCTTGTAGTATAAATTCTGATTGATAAGATTTCTCTTCTTATGATTCATCAAGTGTGGCTGAAAGTTTCCTATATGTAAATTGCGAGAAAGTGCCGACACGCTGTTCCGTTTATAAGGAGAAATGAATTAGTTCTCCCTTATGTCCGGAATAGTTATTGCTTTGGCGTTTGCTGAAGTATCTCATCCAGCGCTTTCAGGTCATCCGCTCCGATCAGGTCTACGCCTTCCTGTATGAAGAGTTTTTTGAACAGAGGTTTGTCCGGCGCTCCCCACCAGCGGAAGAGCTTTCCTTCTGCATGGGTCTGGCGGATGTATTCGCGCATTTTTTCGAGTTTGTCGGCCGGTATTTCTCCGTCGCCTTTCCAATTGATATACTTTGAATAGTTATCGCTGATAACAGGCATTAGTGCAGCCGGAATCCCTTTTCCCAGATCGTCGATCGTGCCGTCGAGGAAGATGAAACGGTTGGTTTCGGCGGCAATTGCTTTACGCGGGCTTCTGCCCGACAGGTAGAACAGGATAGCCGCCTCCTGCAATTTTCCGTCTTTCTCATGGCAGAACAGGGATTCGTATGTTTCCAGTTTCTTTTTCAGGACAGGATACATCGCTTCGCCGTCTGTCTTGCAGTCCACCATCAGATAGAACGGACGGTCGCTGCCGGGATACACTTTCCCATTGTTCTTTTTGATCCGTTCAACCAAAGGCAGCAGATATAGTTTATCGAATGTGATATCCGGATTGGGGGCGATCGTGTCGTGCGATACATACAACTCCCCGTCTATGAGCCACAAGTCCGCTTCCACACAGTTGAAGTTAAACGAAAGAGCATCGAATAGCGGATGAGTACGTTCGTAATCATTGTGGGAGAATGCATTGTAATGGACTGTCTGGGCTTGCAATGAACAAGTGAGCAGGCTGATGAATAGCAAAAAAATTCTATGTTTCATATGGCTGATTATTTATGCGGGTAAAGATAAACAGTTTTATTTGTTTTCTAAGAATATTGTTTACATTTGCCTTGATCAATCGAATAAACCATGAACAGGGAGATAAGGTATCGCTCATGGAATAAGCAGAATTTCTGATATGAAGAACTTCACAGACGAGAAAATATTATTGCAGGAGATAAAAGACGGAAACGGCGAAGCATTCGAGTTCCTGTTCAACAGTTATTATCCTCGATTGCGGGGATATGCCGCTCGTTTTGTGAATGACGACGAAGCTGTCCGGGATATTATCCAGGAAAGTTTTCTGAAGTTCTGGGAGAAACGCGATCTGATAGAAGCAGTCTCCGTCTCGTCCCTTCTTTTTGCAATGGTGCGGAATGCCTGTCTCAATTATTTGAAACATCTGCGGCTGGTCGAGCAACATAGCCTGGAACATTTGGATGCGGTAGCCGGGCAGGAAGAACTTTATTATTGGGATTTTAATCTGGGCCCTGAACATACCCTTCTGTATAAAGAACTGCAAGAACAGGTCAAGATCGTAATGAATGACCTGCCGTCGCGTTGCCGCGAAGTTTTCGAGATGAGCCGCTTCAGGAAAATGAAAAACCGGGAGATTGCGGATGCTCTCCAGATATCGACTACGGCAGTCGAAAAACATATAGCCAAAGCTTTAGCCCGCTTTTCCGTACATTTCAAGGAAAAATATCCATTGGATATATATATTGCGATATTGGCCTGGCTTCTTGCTGATTAATGCGGGTGAAGTCATCGTTTTCATATCAGGATAATTAGACATTTATCTTGGTATGGAATTTTTTTTGCAAAATTCAAACCTCATAGGTTGGGTAGAATTTAATTGAGTTGTTACATCATATAGAAAGCAAAAGTAATGAAAGAACAGGAGATCGATAATCATCAGTTGGCAATACGTTATTTTGAAGGACGTATTTCTCCTTCCGAAGAAGAAATTCTTTTCCGGTTTGTAAATGCCGTTCCTGAAAATAAGAATGTTTTTCGCAGATGGGAAGAAGAATGGATGCTTTCCAGTAAACTTATCCCGGAAGTTTCCAATGAATGGAGACAGCTACAACGCCGGATGCGGGTACGTCAGTCATTAAGCAGTGTGTTTAGGACTAAACACAAGCAATTGCAGCGATTTATCGCAGTCGCTGCAATTGCTTTTCTCCTATTGTTGGGAGGAACGTACGGTCTCTACCAGTACCGGGCCGCAGACACCGCCGGCAATCTCTTTGCAATGGAAACTGCCTATGGCGAGAAAAGCAAGCTGATTCTGGCAGACGGCACAGTCGTATGGCTGAATGCCGGTTCTTCTTTACGTTATGCCGGTAATTTCAATACGAGAAATCGTGAAGTCTTTTTAACCGGCGAAGCCTATTTTGAGGTGACGAAGCAGTCGGATGGCACGCCTTTTACGGTGAATACCGATCATTATAGCGTATTGGTGAAAGGAACCAAATTTAATGTGTCGTCTTATCCTGAAGATATGCTGGCAAAGACGGCTCTACTGGAAGGTGCGATCGATATCTTATATCAAGGTAAACATATACCCGTTGCACCGGGTGAATTACTGAGTCTCGATAAGCAGAACGGTAGTTTTTCCCGTCAGAAAGTGCAGGCGTCCCAATATAAGTCGTGGACGGAGGGAAGAGTTGAATATGATAAAATCACACTCAACGAACTGGCAATCCGCTTATCCCGTAAGTACGATGTTCGGATTCATCTGGATGACAACTTGGAGAAAGAGGTCGCTTTCCGTGTCTCGCTTAGGAATGAAGAAACTGTCGGAGATGTTTTCCAGGCTCTTTCTGAGATCATTCCGATCCGCTACGAACGGCGGGGCAGGGATATTTATATCAAGAAACAATAGCGCAATTGTTAATATATTATTAAATCTAATTCTTTAATTTATTGGTTTATGTATAGAAAACATGTAGGAAGGGCTTTGATCCTTGCCTTGATGCTTTCTGGAGCTACCTCCATGAATGCACAGCGGATCACCCGGCAGTTTAAGAATGTTCCTTTAAAAGCTGTATTGGCAGAAGTAGAGAAAGAACTACAGTACTCCATCATTTATAAGACAGACGAAGTAAATGAGCGAAAACAGATCACGCACAATTTTAACGACGCGTCGTTGGAAGAAGTGCTGTCTGCCATATTGGACAACGGATTGACCTATTCCATTCAGGATAAGATGATCGTTATATCCAGGAAAGGAAATGCAGAACCCTCCGTTTCCCAGCAAAAACAGATCATCGTAAAAGGTATCGTGAAAGACGAAAACGGCGATCCTATTGCCGGCGCGAATGTAGTGGAAAAAGGAACGACTAACGGCACGATTACGGATATGGACGGCGGCTTTTCCTTGTCGGTATCCGCAGGTGCAAAGTTGAGTGTGACGTATATCGGTTACCTGAATCAAGACGTCGCAATAGGTAAAAACCAAACATCCTTGAATGTGCAGCTAAAAGAAGACACGCAGGCGTTGGATGAGGTGGTTGTGGTTGGTTACGGTTCTGTCAAAAAACGTGACTTAACAGGGTCTGTCTCGCAAATATCATCTTCATCGATTCAGAACCAGGCTGTAATGAAGGACCCGATGCAGGCTTTGCAGGGTAAGATTGCAGGGGCGGATATTACGATGGGAAATTCTCCGGGATCGTCTTCTACGATTGTGATTCGTGGATATAATTCGATCAATGCGGGTAATGATCCGTTAATCGTAGTAGATGATGCGCCGTTCGGCGGAAAAATAGATGAAATTAATCCGGCAGAGATTGAATCCATCGACGTTTTAAAAGATGCTTCTTCTACTGCCATCTACGGTTCGCGTGGAGCAAACGGTGTTGTTATCATTACAACTAAACGTGCACGTAAAGATGCTAAATTGTCTGTTAGCTATGATGGTTATGTCGGTGTATCCAAATCATTCAAGAATTACGATATGATGAGTGGTGAAAAGTATGCGGACTGGAAAAGAGTGGCAAATTACGGGAAGACCGATAAGGAAATATTTGACGATATTCAGTTGAATGCATTGAATACAGGGCAGTTCGTAGACTGGCAGGACTTGATGTTTAGCGGTACGGGATATAAGACGGATCATAATGTTAGCATTAACCAGTCAAATGGGCGTAACCGTAATATGTTGGTATTAGGTTATAATAAAGATCAGAGTATTATTGACAATATGGGATATGAACGTTTCTCGGCCCGTATCAATGGTGACATGGAATTGGCTAAGAATTTGACGGTCGGATATTCTTCATTGTTGGCATTAACGACGCGCAATAACGGGGACAACAGTGTATGGAAATACGGTACCGTACTCGATCCATTGACGCAGGTTTATGATGAGAACGGAGATTTGCGTTTTTATAATAGCGGTTGGTATCAGACTGTATTACACTCAAATCCCATGTTCGATACTGATAAGAACAATGTGGATAATAAAGAAAAACGTAGTCGTGTCCTTTTAAACCTGTATGCGGACTGGGAGATAATCAAAGGATTGAAATTTCGCACGAGTTTGACGTATGGTTTATCCTCTATTGAGAATGGAGTTTATAAGAGCTCAACTTCGCAATCCCGGCAATTAGCTTCATCTTCTGCTGAATTTAAAAAGACGAATGAGCAACAGATTACTTTCACCAATGTACTGAATTATAAGAAAGTGCTGGATAAACATGCGTTTGATGTCTCATTGGTACACGATATGCAGACATCCAGAAATGAGTTGGTGGGCCTGACCGGACAAGATATGCCGTATTTTGGCTCTTGGTATAATGTAAATGAAGCACCGGATGTCTATACGCGTCTTTCTTCTATCAAAAAATGGGCGCTTCTTTCATTTATGGGAAGAATTAATTATACGTTTAAGGATCGTTATCTGTTGACCTTGACCGGCCGTTATGATGGCTCTTCGCGTTTGGCAAAAGGTAATAAATGGGACTTTTTCCCCTCTGCTGCATTGGCTTGGCGTATGAATGATGAAGCTTTCCTTAAAGAGGTCGATTGGCTTTCGAACCTAAAGCTGCGCTTAAGCTGGGGTAATTCCGGCAATACGGCAATATCCGAATATGCAACTCAGGGTGCATTAGGTAAATATGTGTATTATTTCGGAACGACGGAACAATCGGCAATGGGCTATCTTCCTACCGAATTGGCTAATAATCAATTAGGATGGGAACGTACGGAAGAATATAATGTCGGTATAGATTTCGGATTCCTGAATAATCGGATTAGCGGTTCGATTGACGGATATATCCGGAATACAAGCGATTTGTTGATGAAACGTAATTTACCGGTCAACACTGGCTATGAATTTACCTGGCAGAATGTTGGTAAAACGCGTAATTCCGGTATAGAAATAGCCTTGAACACTGTTCCTGTCGTGACTAAAGATTTCAGATGGACTGTTGATCTTACTTTCGGCTATAATAAGAATGAAATAGTTGAACTGTTTAATGGAAAAGAAGACAGTCCGGGGAATAAATGGTTTATCGGAGAACCTCTTTATGTGGAACGCCTGTATAAATATGCAGGAGTTTGGCAGTATGGCGAGGAAGAAGAGGCGGCAAGATATGGACGTGAACCCGGAGCTCCCAAGGTGGAAGATGTAAATAATAATGGAAGCTATGATCAGGATGATTTATTTACATATAATAAAATACCGAAATGGACAGCCGGTTTATCTACAGGCTTTTACTACAAGAATTTCGATTTGAATATCTATTTTTATACGCGTCAGAAATACGGACAGGTTTTAGGTATCTTGACTGATGAGGCGGGCTCTACCCGTTATAATCACTTGAATGTTGATTTCTGGACTCCGGATAATCCCGCAAATGAATGTCCGAAGCCTGCCATTACAAATCCGCAGGATTTATTGACTTCCAGTGATTATGCCTATCGGGATTTGTCATTCATCCGTTTAAAGAATATCAATTTAGGATATACACTGCCTAAGGATATCTCCCGGAAATTCTACAGTGAGAAATTCAGGATGTATTTCATGGTTGAGAATCCTTATACATGGACAAAGAGTGATTATGTTGGGCTTGACCCGGAAAACTGTAATGCTTATACGGACCATCGCCCGCTGACATCATTTGTTTTTGGTGTGAATGCAACTTTTTAATCATCTAATGAGGAATATAGAATATGAAAATACTAAATAAGATTTTAATTGGTTCGTTATCTTTATTGGCTTTGTCTGCTTGTGATTTTTTGGACGAGACAGCATATAACAAGGTAACAGTCGGTAATTTTTACACAACCAAAGAGGGAGTTACAAATGGTGTGAACGGATTGTATTCTACATTGAGGAATGTGTATATCAATGAATATTTGATCTATTTATGTGAAGGTCCTCGGATATCTGGAACGCTTATAATGGTGGTGACCAATGGAGAAACTGGACGATAGATGCAACAAATGGTAATGTTAGGAGCCTATGGTATAATGGCTATAAGTCTATCAACCAGTGCAACTCTGTTTTAGATGCTCTTGAGAATAATGAGATTCCCGGCTTGGATAAGAGTTTAAGGATTCGTTATCAGGCAGAAGCCCTGTTTATCAGAGCGCATTATTATTATCACCTGGTTCAACAGTTTAATGATATTCCTATGCCGTTGAAGCCCACTGAATCTGTTGAAACGGCAGCACATAAGACAAATGCGGATGAAGTTTGGAAACAGATTATTTCGGATTTGGAATTTGCCATTGACAATTTGCCTGAGTCATATCCCGTGTCTGAATACGGACATATTACCAAATATGCAGCAATGCATCATTTGTCAAGAGTCTTACTTACAGTAAAACGGAGTGATGATGATTTGAAAAAAGCATTGGATTATGTAGAACAGGTAATCAATTCGGGAAAATATGCATTGGTGAAGTCCCATGCTGAATTGTGGGATATTAATAATAAACGTAATTCAGAAGTTATTTTCCCTGTTTTATATACGCAAAATGCAGAATTAAATGGGGATGGAAATACCGCACATATGTATTTCTGCTCCGCATATTCGGAAGAGCATCCGGCAGTGAAACGTGTTATTGAATATGGCAGGCCCTGGAGCCGTGAACGCTCGACCGATTATGCATTGAATTTATTTGATGAAACAATTGACAAGCGTTGGGAGGATTGCTTTATATCACGTTGGAATGTAACCGAAAATTCGGTAAAAGAAAGTATCTTTAGCCCATTCACGAAAAAGATGGAAGAAAAAGTTTGGACAAAAGGAGAATTGGCAATGATTGATCCTAAACGTCCCTGGACAAAAGAACAGATCAAAGAGGTATGGCCTGTGCTTGTATTCCAGCCGGAATATATGCGTGAACAGATCGATCCTCAAAAGGATGTTCAGTCTGTAGACAATCCAGATGCGGAATGGCCGTCGAATACACGCTTTACCAATTATAAGATGTATGCCTATCTGGTAAAGCATTTGGATCCTTTACGCCCGGAGGTTAACTGGACCCCCGGTTCTCGTGATGTGTTTGTTTTCCGTCTGGCGGATACTTATTTATTGGCGGCGGAGGCGGCATTTTTGTCTGGGAACTCTCAGAAAGCAGCTGGCTATATTAACGTAATACGCCATCGTGCGGCTATTCCGGGGCATGAGGCAGAGATGGAAATAAAACCGGCTGATGTAACAATTGACTTTATCTTGGATGAGCGGGCTCGTGAGTTGATGGGGGAAATGCATCGTTGGTATGACTTGAAACGTACAGGAAAGTTATATGAACGAATGAATAACCCGGAGATGAGCCCGGCTACAGCCGGAAAATTCAAAGAATATCATGTTTTGCGGCCTATACCTCGTGATCAGCTCACAAATGTATCAAATCCGGAAGAGTTTACACAGAATCCGGGTTATGGTAATTGATTATTCATTAAAAACGAAATAAATGATTGGACGTTTATTATTTTTGTTAGCACTTTGTCTGCCCCTTTGGGGGCAGGCTCAACATCCTCGCATGATGTACGGCGATACTTCCCGAGTCGGGGTTCCCTACTCGAAAGATCCGCATGTGGTAAACTTTAAAGGACGGTATTTGATGTATCATTCCATTCCTCCTAAAAAGGGAGATGAGGCTTCCGGCTGGAATATTGGGATTGCGGAGAGCAAAGATCTGGTTAACTGGACAAAGGCTGGTGAGATAACGCCTGCTCCCGGTGCCGATTATGAGAAAAAAGGACTATGTGCTCCCGGTGCATTGGTGAAGGATGGACAGGTGCATCTGTTTTACCAGACGTATGGAAATGGAAAGAATGATGCCATTTGCCACGCAGTTTCGGATGATGGCGTACATTTTAAAAGAAATCCGACGAATCCGATCTTTCATCCTTCCGGAGACTGGACCTGCGGGCGTGCCATAGACGCGGAAGTGTGTGAATTTAAAGGCCGTTACTTTCTTTACTTCGCAACCCGCGATAAAGATTATGACATCCAGATGCAGGGTGTCGCTGTCGCACCGGCTAACACCGGTTTCAACCGGGAAGACTGGACACAGGCGGCAGACTCCTCCATTCTGTATCCGGTATATCCGTGGGAAGGCAAGTGTATCGAAGGTGCTTCGATTGCAAAAAAAGATGGCAAACTGTTTATGTTCTATGCCGGAGCTTATAATAACGCTCCCCAACAAATAGGTGTTGCGGAAAGCGAAGACGGTATTGTTTGGAAGCGCCTTTCGAAAGAACCTTTTCTGCGGAATGGCAAACCGGGTGAATGGAACTCCAGTGAATCCGGACATCCACATTTATTTACCGATCTGGATGGGCGGACATATCTGTTTTATCAGGGAAATAACGATAATGGAAAAACTTGGTATATCACACAGGAAGAGGTTTTCTGGAAAGATGGGAAACCCTATCTGAAGTAAGTAAATAAAGATTGTATTTTCGGCCTATTATTCCTAATTCTCGAAGCATAGGAATAATAGGCTTTATCTGTTTTATACACTTGTTTTTCTCACGATCCCGTAGTAAAACCGGAACAGCGACAGATAAGCTTTCGGCCTTTTGTTTTGATTATTCTGATATTTTTCGCTACTTCGCATTTATTATGAAATTACCGGAAGAGCAAAACGACTTGAAGAAGATTGCAGCCGGAAACGTAGCTGCATTTGAGCGGTTATTTTTCCGATACCAGCCGAGGTTGGTGAATTTTCTTATCGGCTTGACGCACGACAAGGAAGCCAGCCGCGATATGGCGCAGGACTTGTTTTGCTCTTTATGGAAAGACCGCGAAAAACTTAAAAATGTCCGTTCTTTCTCCTCCTACCTTTTCCAGATGGCGCGTTTTACCGTGTACGACTACTTCGACCGTCTCATTGTATCGGAAAAATATACGAATGAATACCTGCAGGAAGCCTCTCCGGCCGAATCAGAGGAAGAAGCCTTGTTCGTTCGCGAACTGCAATCGATCATCAACCGTACGGTCGATCGAATGTCTCCCCAGCGAAGCAAAATCTACCGGATGAGCCGTGAGGAAGGTTTGTCTAATGACGAAATCGCTATGCGCCTCGATATCAGTAAACGGACAGTGGAAAACCACCTGACCGCCGCCCTTGCCATTCTTCGCAAAGTCCTTTATCTATTCTTTGTCATGAATATTTGAATAAATAACGGATAAACATCGATCCTCTATTGCATGTTACGGCTGTATTCCTTTTATGTCACAACTGTCTACCTTCTATGTTACAGTTGGATTTCTTCTGTTTCACGGCTGTGACATGAATAGCGGGTCGGTTTGGAAGGGGCGCACATTCCGCATCGTTCATTCTATCTGCCGGGTGGTTCCTTCCTTTACGGCACAATAACCCCATGAAGCACTACAATACCATTTTACAGGTAATCTGCTGACTGTTTTACAAGAAATTGAAAAAAAGTGCATATTAGGTTGTGTGTATTTCCTTAGCAAGCCGACTCCATTATAAAGCACAGGGATTTTATGGAAGAAAACAACAATATAAAACGACTTATACAACTCTATTTCGGGAAGCGTTTTTCCCGTTCCGGGCGCATTCTGTTTGGCCGCTGGTTGCGGGCTGAAGACGGAATGAAGGAAAAGACAGCCGCGTTGCAAAACTGTTGGGAAGAATCGGTGACTGACGTGACGGAGGAAACCCTGGAGGATTGGGATGGCTTGTTGAGATGCCTGCAGCCGGAGACGGTTTTTCAACAAACTGTTTTGTCGTTTCAGCGGAAATTGAAATATGCGGCAGTGATAGCGTTAATGTTGTTGACCGGAGCAGCGACTTTCTTTGCTACTGACCGCCTGAAACCCGCCCGGCATGTGGAGATGGCAGAGTTGTTTGTTCCCTATGGCAAAAGCCGGCAGGTGATTCTTCCGGATAGTTCCCGTGTTTGGGTGAATGCCGGCTCATTGCTTGTTTACCCGAAAGATTTTACTGATGCGGAAACACGTACGGTTTACCTGACAGGCGAGGCTTCGTTTGCGGTGCAGAAAGATAAGGAAAAACCTTTTATCGTAAAGACGACCTATCTGGCAGTACAAGCATTGGGAACTCTTTTTACGGTTGTTTCCTATCCGGGTGATTCATGCACGAGTGCTATTCTGGAAAAAGGGAGCATCAAGGTCGACGTGAGATCAGACGAGCATCAGTCTGAGATATTAAAGCCGAATGAACAGTTGATTTATTCACATACGGCGCATACTGTGACGGTCCAGCCAGTCGATGCTTCGCTTTATAGATTGAAACGTAGCGGTTATCTGATTTATGAAAACGTACCCTTCAGTCTTCTGATGTCCTCTTTGGAACGGAGGTTTAATGTGACGATTCATTATAATTCACAGAAGTATGCCGGTGAGTCTTATAACGTTAAGTTTGCCCCGCATGAAACATTGGAGGATGTCTTGAACGTCCTGCATCAATTAGTAGGTATTCATTATAAAATAAAAGAGAATGTAGTATTTATAAACTAAAATAAAGGAGGAAAAAACCATGAACAAAAGAAAACCGGAAAGAACGAAAGTGCGAAAATCCCTCTTTCCGGCGTTTGAAATCAAATAATAACTTTTTTGAACTCAACGTAAAGCGTTGAAAAATAAATAATAAATAAATTTCAAACATACAAAGATATAAACTTTATGAATCTAATACATATAAAAGCGGGAAAAACTCTTTTCCGTATTTTTATAATGGGAGCATTGTTTATCAACAGCTCGTTTGTGTTTGCTCAAAATCAGCAAGTTCGGTTGTCCGGAAATAGTTTAACCTTAAAGTCTGCTTTTAAACAAATAGAGCAACAGACAAAATTGTTTGTAGACTACAATACACAAGAGGTGAATGACTCTCAAGTCATTAAACAATTACCGAAGGAAAACAGCGTGAAAAATGTGTTGGAACAACTTCTTAAAGGGACGAATTGTTCTGTGTCATTCAGTAACGGGCATATTATTATTTCAAAAAAAGCATCCGCCCCATCCCAAGTAAAAAAAGTAACAGGTGTCGTGAAGGACGAAAAAGGTGAACCTGTGGTTGGTGCGAATATCGTGGAAAAAGGAACGACAAACGGTATTATAACCGATATGGACGGGAACTTCAGCCTCAGTGTTTCCGCTTCTTCCGTACTTCAGGTTTCTTATATCGGATACCTCACACAGGAAATCCCGGTTGGCAACAAAAACTCCTTTGCTATCAAATTAGCGGAAGATTCGCAGGGGCTCGATGAAGTGATTGTCATCGGCTACGGATCTGTTAAGAAGAGCGATTTGACCGGTTCCGTGTCTTCCGTCAAAACGGCGGAATTGCAGCAGACGCCGATGACTTCCATCGACCAGGGCCTTGTCGGCCGTGCTTCCGGTGTGCAAGTAATCCAAACATCCGGTATGCCGGGAGCCGTGGCCTCTATCCGGGTACGTGGTAGCAGTTCTCTGCAGGGAGGAAACGAGCCTCTCTATGTTATCGACGGTTTCCCGGTTTATAGCGGTAGCGGTTTCGGTAACACCGGTGGCAAGACGCAGATGAGCGGCCTGTCGACCGTAAACCCATCGGATATCGAGTCTATCGAAATCTTGAAAGATGCTGCCGCAACGGCAATCTACGGGGCGCGTGCTGCAAATGGTGTCGTATTGATCACGACGAAAAGCGGTAAGAAGGGACGTGATGTGATTTCTTTCGAGACTTCTTTCGGATGGTCCAATGTCTCTAAGAAAATAGACGTGATGAAAGCCCAGGATTACGTGAAGTTAGTCAATGAGGCTTATACCAACGACGGTTTGGACCCCTATTATAGTGCGACCGATTTAGCGGAGATCGCCAAGGTCGGGGATGGCACGGACTGGCAGGATGAGATTTACCGGACAGGCCTTACCCAAACCTACCAACTGAATTTCTCCGGAGGTGACGAGAAAACGCAATACTCCATTTCCGGGAACTATACCAACCAAAAAGGTATTATCTTAGATTCGGACTTTAAGCGTTATTCCATCCGCTTGAATTTCGACCGTAATATTTTTAGTAATTTCACGGTCGGTACGCATGCTACGGGAACTCACACGATTAATAATGCAGTAGCTACGGATACCGGTGGAGAGGATGGAACTGTTTCCGGTGCGTTAAGAATGAATCCGGCGCTTCCTATATATGAAGACGAGCTGGCGGGAACTTATACCCAGATAAATGTGCCGGGTCTTTTAATCCCAAACCCTGTCGGGACAGCCAAAGAACGGAAATTCAATAATGCAACGTCGCGTTTATTGGGGGATATATATGCCCAGTGGGAAATCATTCCCGATCTGAAAGTAAAGATCGTAGCGGGTGCGGATGTGATGTATCATAAAACGAACCGATATACGCCGGTTTCCATTTATCAGGCCCGGGGTATCGCCTCCGCTGATGTCGGCATTAACAAGAGCATCAACTGGCTGAATGAAAATACGGTGACCTGGAATAAGACGTTTGCGGAAAAGCATGATTTCAGTGTATTGGGTGGATTTACCATGCAGCAGAATAATACGGAGTACGCTTTGGCCTCTTCCTCAAATTTCGTGAACGACATTATGCTGTATAATAACCTGGGAGCAGGTTCCATCTATAACAAGCCGGAATCCAACGCTACCCAATGGAATCTGATGTCATATCTGGCCCGTGTAAACTATTCCTACGATCATCGTTATCTGTTCTCGGTCAATGCGCGTATCGACGGTTCTTCCCGCTTCGGATCGAACAATAAATATGGTTTCTTCCCCTCCGCATCAGCTGCCTGGCGTATTTCCGAGGAGTCTTTTATGGAATCGGTAAAAGACCTGATCCCTAATTTGAAGTTAAGAGCCAGTTATGGTTTTACGGGAAATACCGAGATCGGTGTTTATCAATCATTGGCGACACTGGATTCTTACAGCTATGTGATCGGGGATTCGCAAGTAACAGGCTTTTCTCCCAATCGAATACCCAATCCGGATTTGAAATGGGAACGGACAGGACAATTCGACGTGGGACTTGATATTGGATTATGGAATAACCGCTTACGTATTACGACAGACTATTATAAGAAGAAGACAACAGATTTGCTATATGATGTTGCCATACCTTATACTTCCGGTTATCAGACCATGCTGAAGAATATCGGTAGCGTCGAGAATCACGGTTGGGAATTGTCTATCGAGAGTGATAATATCACAGGACGGGATTTTTCCTGGACAACGGCATTCAATGTCTCACTCAACCGGAACAAGGTCCTGGAATTAGGCGGAGAAGATTACAAAGAGATGAGCGAAGGGGACGGGCACTTGAAGACCGGAGCCATTCGTCGACTTATCGTGGGTAAACCGATCGGTATCTTCTATGGCTACCGCTTTGACGGTATCTTCCAGAATGAAGAAGAATGCAAAAAGCAAACCTCTTCCGCTTCCCCGATCGGCGTAGGGCTAAGACGTTACAAAGACCTGAACGGAGACGGTAAGGTGGATGCAACCAACGACCGGGAAATCTTGGGAGATGCAAATCCTAAATTCTTCGGGGGTATGACGAATACGTTCTATTATAAAGGTTTCGAACTGAATGTTTTCTTACAGTATTCTGTAGGAAACAAAATATACAACTACAACGCGATGGAGCTGGAAACACCGACAGGAGGTACGAATGCCTACGCAGACTTGGTGAACCGGTGGACTCCGGAACATCCGAGTAATGTTTATCCGAAAGCCTCTACGAACCGTAATATATTGGTTAGCGACCGCTTTGTGGAAGACGGCTCTTATCTGAAATTGAAAACGCTCTCCTTATCCTATGATTTTTCCAAGTTGAAACTGAAGCATATACAAGGTTTGCGGGTGTATGTGACCGGACAAAATTTATTGACTTGGACAAAGTATCGCGGCTATGACCCTGAAGTGAGCTATAAGGGGGCCTCCACACTGGAAGCCGGTGAGGATTACGGAGGTTATCCGCAAGCCCGGACATTTATGGTTGGTTTAAAACTTGATATTAAATAAATGAAATCTAATATGATCATGAAAAGAATATTTCTATATAGCTATTTGATAGCAGCCAGTTTGTTGAGCGGTTGTTCTTTCCTCGATGAGAATCCGACAGATCGCCTGGTTACGAATAACTTTTATACGAATCAAAAGGATGCGCAATCAGGAGTCGACGCTATTTATCAGGAATTCTATGAGATATACAAGCGTCAGATGTACTTGATGTGCGACTTACCGACGGATGCCATGAAGAACGGATTGGGAATGCCGAATGCTTTTTTGCAAGACCTGGAGTTCCTGCGTCATAATTCGGAAAATACGTTTGTCCGGGATATGTGGAAAAACAATTACTCGGGAGTGATGAGGGCGAATGTCGCTATCAATAATATCCCGGGAGTGACGATGGACGAGACTTTGAAAGCCCGCCTGATCGGTGAAGCGAAATGTTTGAGGGCTTTATTTTATTTCAACCTGGTCCGCTTCTACGGGGATGTTCCTCTTGTCTTGAAATTGGACAATATAGATGATGCAATGGGCCCCCGGATAGATAAAGAACAGGTCTATGGACAAATAATTGCGGACCTGACGGATGCATCTCAGGCATTGCCGGTTTCCTCTGATTATAGCTCTACCGATCTGGGACGTGTCACGAAAGGAGCAGCTAAAATATTGTTAGGTAAAGTCTACTTGACTAAAGGGGATTATGCGAATGCGAAAAGCACACTGGCCGAAGTGATCGAGAATGAAGGAACTTATGGATATGGCCTGCATCAGAATTATGCGGATAACTGGAATCCTGCTACTGAAACAGGAAAAGAAGCCGTCCTGTATGTGGAGTTTAAGCCGCAACCGCTGGTGTTCAACCAGGAAATGGGATTGGCGGGGCCTAAATACTCTATCCCGGAACCGATAGGTGTTGCCGGTTCAAATGAGGCGGATATCCCGACGATGGAGTTGTATAATGCTTATGACAAGAATGATCTGCGCTGGCCGGTTAATTTCCGTACACATTTTACGAATCCCAATAACGGGCATGAGATGGAATCCTCGATCCCTCTGTTCGGAAAATATTGGCAGGAAGGCCTGAAAGCGGAGAATCAATGCGAGATAAATATGCATATCATCCGCTATGCCGATGCCTTGTTAATGTATGCCGAAGCCTTGAATGAACTGGGGGAATCGGCGAAAGCCCACGAGGTTTTGAACAGGGTTCGCGAGCGGGCCTACGGGGATACTTCCGGTAACTATGCCGGATTATCAAAAGATGCGTTCCGGGATGCCATACTGAAAGAAAGATGGCTGGAATTTCCGTTGGAAGGACATCGCTGGTTCGACCTGGTACGGATGGGCAAGTTCGTAGAACGTATGAAGGAACATAGCGCTTATGAAGCCTCCATCGCGGAAAGTAACAAGACAGACATTGCGAGTAACGTAAAAGATCACATGATCCTCATGCCTATCCCCCAACATGAGATGGACTTGAATCCGGAGCTGACTCAAAACCCCGGATGGAATTGATATTAGTTGAACAGGTGACTAATAAATATAGCGTATGAAAAGGAATAATCTGACAACAGTATGTTTGTGTGGCGTTTTCGCCACACAAACTATGATTGCCGCAGACCGGGATCGCCCCAACATCATTTATATCATGTCCGACGATCACGCCTCGCAAGCGGTAAGTGCCTATGGTGGAATCCTATCGGATATCTTGCCAACCCCTAATATTGACAGGATCGGACATGAAGGTGCAATCCTGCAGAACTGTTTCGTTACGAATTCGATCAGTACACCCAGCCGTGGCGCTATTATCACCGGACAGTATAGCCAAAAGAACGGGGTATATACGTTGGAAGACCCTCTGGACCCGGACCATCCGAACGTGGCGAAATGTTTGCAGCAGGCCGGTTACCAGACCGCTATTATCGGCAAATGGCATTTGCATGCAGAGCCTACCGGATTCGATTATTATAATGTCTTGCCGGGACAAGGGCGTTATATCGATCCGATGCTTATCGAAAAAGGAAAATGGGGGGGATGATCCGAAGGCGGATCCACGGGCAGGAGAAGTCTACAAGGGCCACTCTACGGATGTGATCGGCAGTCAGGCGATCAAATATATGGAAGGAAGGGATAAAAATAAACCATTCTTCCTGATGTGCCATTTTAAGGCGCCGCATCGCCCGTGGACTCCGGCGGAACGGTTTAAGGATTTACTGAAAGATGTGACGATACCGGAACCGGAAAATCTCTTAGATACCTATGAAGGCAAAGGGCAATACGCGCAATTGCTTCGGATGAGCATGGAAAATTTCCGCCCGTCCGACGTGAAGACCGACCTTCCGACCAATCTGAGCCGGGATGAGTTCCGCCATTGGGCTTATCAAATATACATCAAGGATTACCTGCGTTGCATCGCCGGTATCGACGAGAACGTCGGGCGCATCCTGAAATACCTCGACGATAATGGCTTGACGGATAATACGGTTATCATCTATACGGGCGACCAGGGATTTTTCCTGGGAGAACACGGCTGGTTCGACAAACGGCTGATGTATGAAGAATGCCTGCGTATGCCGTTCGTGATCCGCTATCCCAAGGAGATTAAACCGGGAACGGAGAACAAGGACATTACGTTAAATATCGATTTCGCCCCTCTGTTTCTCGATTATGCGGGGGTGAGCAAACCCGGGCAAATGCAAGGGGAAAGCTTCCGGTCGAATTTGGAGGGCAAGACTCCGGGCAACTGGCGGCAAGCCATGTATTATCGTTATTGGATGAACGCGGATAACGACCATAATGTCACCGCAAATTACGGTATCCGTACAGATCGTTATAAGTTGGTATTCTATTATGGAGAGTCTTTAGGCATGACCGGCACCAAGAATGTCTCGATCACACCGGAATGGGAACTGTTCGATCTGGGGAACGATCCCATGGAAATGAAAAACATCTATAATGACCCGGCAAATAAGGCTTTAATAAAGGAACTGAAAACTAAACTTCTGGAATTAAAACGCCAATATGACGATGAGGACAGTAAGTATCCGGTGATGACTGAAATCGCGAAGAAATATTATTGGTAAGCATCTAATAAATTCACATGGAGATGAAAAATACAATCAACTACGGAGCTTTATTAGCTCCCGCCCTTTTGCTTTCCGCCTGCGGAACGGGGCAAAAGGAGGCGGCGGAGAAGCCGCTCAACATCGTCCATATCATGACGGACGATCATTCGTATCAAACGATCAGCGCCTATGGACATGCCTTGGGCAAGTTGGCACCTACGCCTAACCTGGATCGTTTGGCCGCAGAAGGTATGTTGTTCCGCCAGGCTTTCGTGGAAAACTCACTTTCTACACCCAGCCGGGCTTGCTTGATGACCGGACTCTACAGCCATCAGAACGGGCAACGGCAGTTGGGAAAAGGTATCGACACGACGAAGACTTTCTTCTCCGAGATATTGCAGCAACACGGCTATCAGACCGGCGTTGTCGGTAAATGGCATATGCAATGCGAGCCGAAAGGGTTCGATTATTACCATGTGTTGTGGGACCAGGGGGATTATTATAATCCGGAGTTCAAGAGCAAAGAGTCAAACGGCAAGTATATAAAGGAAGAAGGGTATGCCACGACCCTGACCACCGATCATGCTATCGAGTTTCTCGAGGAAAGAGATAAGAATAAGCCTTTCTGTCTGTTAGTCCACCATAAGGCCCCGCACCGTAACTGGATGCCGGATACGAAGTATATGGATTTGTATGAGGATGTGGAATTTCCATACCCCGATACGTTCAATGATGATTATGCCACCCGTTGCGACGCCGCCCGTACGCAGGAAATGCGTATCGACAAAAATATGACTTTAGTCTACGATTTGAAGGTCGATGAGCTGAGACACAGTGAAGCTTGCCAAAACGAGTGGAACCTGAAAGGCTGGGACGGCTCCTTGGACCGTATGACTCCCGAGCAGCGGGAAGCCTGGATCGCCTCCTATAAACCCCGTAACGAAAAGTTCATCAACCAGAACCTGAAAGGCGAAGATTTGGTGAAATGGAAGTACCAACGTTATATCAAGGATTATATACGTTGCATCAAGCTATCGACGATGAGGTAGGCCGTTTGATCGCCTATCTGGAAAAGGAAGGGCTGATGGATAATACCGTGATTGTTTATACCTCCGACCAAGGCTTCTACATGGGCGAACATGGCTGGTTCGACAAGCGTTTTATGTACGAAGAATCTTTCCGTACGCCGCTCATCATCCGTTATCCTGCCAAGATCAAAGCGGGAAGCGAATGCACGGCCCTGGTCCAGAACATAGACTATGCCCCGACTTACCTGGATATAGCGGGAATCGAGAAACCGGATTATATGGTAGGAACCTCTTTGGCCCCTTTGTTCGGCGGCGAGACTCCGCAGGACTGGCGCCAATACCTGTATTATCATTACTATGATTATCCGGCTATCCACATGGTACGCCGTCATGATGGCGTGCGGGACAGCCGCTATAAATTGATCCATTTCTACGGCGATAAGAATGAGGTCAACGAGGCGATCAACTGTGATGAACTGTATGACTTGCAGAACGACCCGAACGAACTGAACAATCTGTACGGCAACCCGGATTATGCCGACGTTACCGCTCGTTTGCAGAAACAGCTGGATCAGTTCAGAGTGGATCAGAAAGTAGATGAATATTAAGGAGCTTACTCCTTCTAAACATGAGGATGTGCCAAAGGTGTGGGAACAAGGATGGCACATCTTCATGTTAAATAGATTACAATAAGTTCCCTTCCGGAATAGAGAGATATGCCAATCAGTTTGTATAAAAAGCCTATTCTTGAAGCCGATTCGATCGCAATCCGAAATTTATCGTATATTTGGGGGCTGAGGAGATAAAAACCGGAGGAATATGTCTAATACATTTACCACAGATGAAAAGCTGATAAAAGCGATTGGGAAGAGTGATTACGTTAGTTATAATAAACTGTTCGAACGTTATTATGCTTGCCTTTGCCAATATGTCTATAGCCTTCTTATGGACAAGAACGATGCGGAAGATGTTGTGCAGGATTTATTTCTTACTTTATGGAAGAACCGGGAACGGATTGAAATTAGAGAAAATGTCAGCGGGTATTTATATAGGGCTGCTAAACATTTGGCCTTAAACCATCTCCGTTCAAAGGTGCATTTTAATAATTTGTCGGAGAGCCAGGATCAATTTTCTTATGAAGACAACAGGGTCGAATCCGAAGAATTCAGGATCGCTCTTTATGGCTGTATAGACCATCTGCCGGACCGTTGCAGGGAAGTACTGTTGCTTCACCGCATAAAAGGAATGAAGCAGAAAGAAATATCGGAAAAACTCGAAATCTCTGTAAAAACAATCAAAAATCAGATTTGGTCGTCACTCCAGAAGCTGAAACGTTGCCTGGAATTGAAAGGAATATAAATTTTTTGAGTCCTCGATAGGACCTTTTTTTATTTGTCGTGTCATATAATAAAAGCGGGATTAATGGAAGAACAAAAACATATCAAAGATTATATTGTCGATTATCTGTTGGAGGAGGATGCGGGAAAGCGCGTCGATCCGGTGTTGGCGGAATGGTTGGCGGAGGATGAATCAAACAGGAAGGATTTCGATCTGTATAAGAAGATTTGGGAAGAATCCCATCTTTATACGGAATCCGGGACCTATGATTCCGGTCTTGCCTGGGAAAAGGTGGATGCGATAAACGGACAAAAGAAGAGTTCCCGGCAATATTTGCGGAATATATCCTATGCGGTTTCCGGTGCTGCCGCTTCGTTATTAATCGTTCTTACCCTTTCTTTTATGGGCGTTTTCCAAAAAAAATCGGATGTGTTGGTACGTATGACTGCCGATTATGGGAATCGTTCGGAGATTGTTTTGCCGGACGGGTCGCTCGTCAAGCTGAATTCAGGATCGGAAGTCGCTTATTCTTATGACCCGAAAAAGAAAATACGGGAGGTCGCCTTTCAAGGGGAAGGCTTTTTCGATGTGTCTAAGAGCAAAGAGCCTTTTGTGATAAAGACGGCCGGCGGTTTGAATGTGAGAGTTTGGGGAACATCCTTCAACCTGCAGGCTTATACCGATGATTCGGTTGTCCAGGCTTCCCTGGTCGAAGGTTGTATTGAACTGGAGAGCGGAAAAGAAACGCTGATCATGAAGCCGGGCGAAATAGCCGTCTTCGATAAGAATACCAATAAGATCAAGCAGGTAGGAGGCATATTGTCCCATTCGTATGGTTGGTTGGACAATAAACTGTATATGGAAGATATGCCGTTGTCGATTGTCTGCAAGTATCTGGAAAGATGGTATGATGTGGAAATTACGCTGCAATCCGGCCTGGGCGAAGATATCCGCTACAACGGTGTTATACAGGAAGAAACCGTGACGGATGTAATGGAAGCCTTATCCCGCCTGAGCCATATAAGCTATCATGTGAAAGGAAAACATATAAGTATAACCTCTAAATAGTATTGCCTATGAAGTAAAACACACCATGTGAATACACAAAAACGGGAAATGCTGGAACATCTCCCGTTATAAGTTTGATCATAAAAATTAGTGCTTGTAACACTAATAGTTAACTAACAATCAATTTGCAAATATATGAATTTATTTAATATGTTAGAGCTGGATTCATCTCCGGCCCTTAAAAAGATATTATCTATTATGAGATTAACGACATTATTCCTGATTGTTTTCTCGCTTAATATCTCTGCAACCGTTTATTCACAAAACACAAAGTTGTCATTGGATGTACGGAACCAGTCGATAAAGGAAGTCCTTTATTTGATCGAAAATCAATCTGATTTCCGGTTTATCTATGAGAGTGGAAAGATTAATCTGGATAAGAAAGTTTCTATCCAGGCAAAAGGACAAACCGTAGAAACAGTTTTAAAACGTCTTTTTGAGCAAGAAGGGGTTCAGTATGAAATTACGGAAAACAATCTGATATTGATAAACCCTGCTGATAAAAAGATGGATAGTAGTTCTTTGGCTAAGATGCAACAAGGAAATCGGCATATCACAGGTGTCGTAAAAGACAATACCGGTGAACCTGTTATCGGAGCAAATGTGGTACAGAAAGGAACTACCAACGGAACGATAACAGATGTGGAAGGACGTTTTTCTCTGGATGTGCCGGATAAAGCTGTTTTGTTGATTTCTTATATCGGATATACTCCCAAGGAAGTACTTGTTGGAAGCCAGTCTTCTCTTATTGTCGAATTGTCTGAAGATACAGAGGCATTGGAAGAAGTGGTGGTTATCGGTTATGGTACTGCCAAGAAAAAGGATTTGACAGGAGCTATTACACAAGTCCGGGCAGAAGAGATAACGAAGACCAATAGTCCGAACCTGGGTTCTGCATTGCAAGGTAAAATCCCCGTTGATATTGGGGGAGTATGGAAACCGGGTAGTAATCCGACAATTGAAATTCGTGGTATAAACTCTATTACCGGTTCCAATGATCCGCTTTGGGTTGTTGATGGAATTCCCATGCAGAGTTCGAGTGTGAATCTGAATCCGAATGATGTGCAGTCGATAGATATTTTAAAAGATGCTTCTGCTTCTGCTATTTATGGCGCCAGAGGTTCAAATGGTGTTGTTATTGTCACAACAAAACGAGCCGAGGCGGGAGAATCTTCAATCAAGGCAAGTTATAGTGGTTGGGTTGGATTTGATAAAGCTGCAGGAAAGCCGAATTTTATGTCTGCAGATGAATTTGTCGATTATAAACGGAGAGCATTGGCGAATGCCGGACAAGATAATTCGGACGCTGCGATGTTTGATGATGTGGAACTAAACTCGTGGAAAAACAGAACATTCACGGATTGGTTTGATGAAGTATGGGGAGGAACCGCTTTTGCAACTAATCATAATTTGACGGTTAGTGCAGCCAGTAAAAAGACTGCAACAATGCTTTCTTTGGGATATCTCGATCAGGCTCATTAGTGGATAATGCCGGATATAAGAGATTCAATGTTAATTTCAATAATACTTTTAAATTTTCAGAGCGATTAAAATTGACAACTGCAATTTTAGGCTCTTATTCCAAGAATGATGCTCTTCCTGATTATATATACCATATTTATCAGCTATCTCCGTTGGCTCCGGTAAGAGATGAGAAAGGAGATTTGAAATTATATCCGACGCCAAATGAATCGTTGGTTACCAATCCGTTGTGTGAGATTCAAAACAATCAAAATACCACTGAAGAATATGGAGTTATAGGCTCTGCTGCTTTGGATTGGAATATTTGGGATGGATTATCATATAAATTCTCTGTTGGTGTGGATTTTACGGATACGAATAAAGGTATTTATCAAGGCAGTGAGACTCGCGAAAGGAGTGGAGGGGCACATGCTGCAAGTTTTGATAGCAGAACAAGACTGTCTTCAGTTATAGATAATATATTGTCTTATAATAAAGAAATCAATAGTAATCATAGAATCGGTGCTATGGCGGCATTTAACGTCGAGCAGTTTCAGGAAAAATCAGTCTATTTGAAAGGAACTGATATGTATTATGACGGGTTGTATTATAATCTGGAATCTGCATCTACAATTCTTGATAAAAATACGAAATTGTCAGAGTGGGGGATTATGTCTTTTATGGGACGTATCAATTATACATTACTGGAACGTTATCTTTTCACTCTTACTTATCGTTATGACGGCTCTTCAAGGCTTTCCGATAAAATAAATGGGCAGGTTTCCCTTCTATGTCTGTTGCCTGGAGACTTTCTGAAGAATCTTTCTTGAGCGGTGCAAAAGCGAAATTCCTGGATAATCTGAAATTACGTCTTTCGTGGGGTAATACAGGCAACACAAATGTAGACCCTTATGAGACATTAGGTAAATTGTCCAAGACCTATTATTCGTGGAATGAAAGCGCTGCTATCGGAACCATTCCTACCGGCATTCCGAATCCTGATTTGAAATGGGAGAAAACGGAGGAATATAACTTAGGATTGGATTTCGGTTTGTTTAATTCCCGTTTGACAGGAGCTATAGACTTATACCATAGAACAACGAAAGACTTGATCCTTAAGCGGAAACTTCCTGTAACATCAGGCTTCTCCGAGATCTTTCAGAATATCGGAAGTACAAGAAATAAGGGGGTTGAAATTGTCTTGAATGGGGATATTATCAGAAATTCCGATTTTAGATGGAATATGGGAATTACGTTCCTGAAGAATAAGAATGAAATCTTGGACCTGTATGGAGACAAGAAAGACGATGTCGGGTCTAACTACTTTATAGGTAGTCCTATACGGGCTTATTATCTGTTGGATTTCATCGGAGTTTGGCAAGAAAATGAGGCTTCTGAAGCAGCACGTTATGGTGCGAAGCCCGGATATCCTAAATATCGGGATATTTATAATAAAGAAGGGGAGGAACCGAATATTAATCTGAATGACGATAGATATATTATCGGTAGAGACCCATCGTGGATCGGAAGTTTAAATACGTCATTGGCTTATAAAGGCTTTGATTTCTATGTGAGTTTATATACTCGACAGGGAGTTAAAGCTCTTTCGGAGACTCATAAACAAAGTAATGATGATCCGGTAAGATATAGAGGTTTCAGTGCCAACTACTGGACACCTGAGAATCAATCTAACAGTCATCCGGCTCCTGCAATTAAGGGTACATACACTGAATTGGGGAATAGCGACTACTTTGTTAAGGATGTGTCTTTTGTTCGTATATCCAATATTTCATTAGGATATACTTTACCTCAGAGTTTCATTCAGAGATTCAAGATGGAAAATGCAAAGGTTTATATAAACATCAATAACCCGTTTGTTTTTACACCGTTTGACGGGCAGGACCCTCAAGTCGGAACGGATAAAAGATCGTATCCGGCTGTTACTTCCTATCAATTAGGGATCAATCTTAATTTTTAAACCTAAAAATCAATAGAAATGAAAAAGATTATATTGACATGCCTTGTTTTTTCAATTCTTTTCTCCGGTTGTAACATTTTAGATGAAGATCCTAAAACAGTGCTGCCACCTGATGGATATTACAATACGAAAACAGGTATAGAAACATTAATAAATGCATGTTATGCCAGATTACGTTCTTTTACTGCATCGACGACTAATTTATTGCAGCTGACAGAGCAGGGAACGGATATTTTTGAAGCCGGAATTGACGGAGATGTGAATTTTGATACTTATAATATTTCACTTACAGCCGGACAGATCACCAACGTATGGGAGGATTGCTATATTGGCATTAATGCCTGTAACAATGTGACCTATTTTATCGATCAGGTGCCCAATATGTCTGATTCGGAGAAAAAAGAGCGTGAGGCGGAAGCCCGCTTTTTAAGGGCATATATGTATTATCATTTGGTGATGCAGTTTGGTGATGTCCACTTATCACTTGAACCGACTATCGGGGTTCAAACGGAAGCAAACCGGACTCCTGTAAACCAGATTTTTGATGAAGTCATTTATTCGGATTTACGGTATGCCGTTGAGAATTTGCCTGTAAAACAGACCGATTACGGCCGGATAGACGTCTATGGAGCCAAATTCTTCCTCTCGTATGTTTTGCTTTCCGATGAAAGAAGCGGTAAACCTCAATTTGAAGAGGCTGCCCGGTTGGCAACGAGTGTTATCAATGAATCTCAATATACACTGCAAGCCAAAAGAGCGATGGTTTTCGATCGGGAATATGATATGAACAACGAAATTATCTGGAGCTTACAGTTTTCCGAGGATGAATCTTTAAGGGAAGACGGAAACCAAACCCATTTGTATTTTATACCTAAATATGATGCAAATATTCCGGGAATGACCCGTGTGATAGAATATGGACGTCCTTACGCCCGCTTCAAACCGACTCAGTTTATGTCGGAACTCTATGACGCGTCGATAGACTCCCGTTATGAGGCTTATTGGCGTGATACATGGTACGCGGTTATGGCAACAGATAAGCTTGCGATTGGAGATACAGCATTTTATTTACCTAAGAAAGCATGGGGAAAGGACCTGATTGATTCCAAGAATTATATGGTGTATAATCCGGAGTCCAGTGAAAGCTTGGGCGTAAACTATCAGACGGTAAATAATCGTATCTTTTTGCAATTGAAAAAGTTTGAGGATCCTAAGCGTCCTACTGTCAATGAAGCGAGAGGAACAAGGGACTGGATCTGTTTCAGGGTTGCCGAAGCTTATCTTTTGGCAGGGGAAGCGTATTACAGAGATGGAAATATGGATGATGCTGTAAAATACATTAATACATTGCGTAGGAATTGTGCGATAGAAGGGAAAGAAAAAGAGATGGAGATTTCAGCTTCTGACCTGTCCATAGATTTTATCTTGGATGAACGCGCCCGTGAACTTTGTGGAGAGGGAAAACGTTGGTATGACCTGAAACGGTTGGGCAAACTGATCGAGAGAACGGACTTGTACAATACGAAGGCGCACGGCAATATGAAGCCGTTCCATGAATTACGTCCTATCCCGCAAAGCCAGATCGATAGATGCACGAATGTGTATCCGCAAAATCCGCAATGGTAAAATATTTATTCGACACAAACGGGTATCGGCGCATTTTATAGTTGCTTATGAAGGGACGGGGCTGTTTATTCCGATAAAATCAGTATTTTTGTGCTCCATTAATGTGATAGTCAAATGAAGTACAAGATAACAGCTCCTTCCCTGCTGAAAGCTTCCGTCAAGCTTCCCGCCTCTAAAAGTATCTGTAACCGTGCGTTGATATTGAATGCGCTGAGTTATAGTCCGTATGAGATTCAGAATCTGTCGGATTGCGATGATACGGAGGTGATGGTGAAGGCGCTCGACTCGAATGATCGTGACTTTGATATAAAAGCCGCGGGGACTGCAATGCGGTTCCTGACGGCTTTTTTGTCTAAGGTGGTGGGCGAATGGACGATTACGGGGACGGAGCGGATGAAGAACCGGCCGATCAAGATATTGGTGGATGCGCTTAATTCGCTTGGGGCGCGGATAGAATATATGGAGAAAGAAGGCTATCCTCCGCTCCGTATTTTCGGAAGTGCGTTGCACGGAGGCGAGATTTCGCTTGCCGGCGGAGTCAGTTCACAGTATATTTCGGCCTTGCTGATGATCGCTCCTTTGATGGAAAACGGTTTGACATTGCATCTGGAGGGGAATATTATTTCGAAACCTTATATTAACCTGACTTTGCAACTGATGGCGCAATACGGGGTGAAGGCGGAATGGGACGGGCAGACGATCAAAGTACGCCCGCAGGAATATAACCCGGTTCCTTTTACGGTCGAATCCGATTGGAGTGCCGCTTCCTATTGGTATTCCATGATGGCATTATCGCGGAATGCGGAGATCGAATTGTTAGGATTGTTTAAGAATAGCCTGCAGGGAGACGCTGCCGGAGCGAAGCTGTTTGCGCAACTCGGTGTCGGCACCACTTTTACTGATCGCGGCATAGTCCTGAAACACAACGGCAACAGTGTGAAGAAGCTGAACTATAACTTCGTGAATGAGCCGGACCTGGCTCAAACCTTTGTTGTCACCTGTGTGTTATTGAATACCCCTTTCCGTTTTACGGGTTTGCAAAGTCTGAAGATAAAGGAGACAGACCGCATCGAGGCGCTGAAAACAGAGCTTCGCAAGTTGGGTTATCTGCTGACGGACAGCAATAACAGTATCCTGGAATGGAACGGCGAACGTTGTGAGCCGGAAGCGCATCCGGTCATTGCGACCTACGAGGATCATCGCATGGCAATGGCATTTGCGCCTGCCGCCCTTGTGCGTCCGGAAGGGATCGAGATTGCCGATCCGGAGGTGGTGAGCAAGAGTTATCCTCATTTCTGGGAGGATTTGAAGATGGCCGGATTTGTTGTCAGCTCCGACGCAAATAGATGAAAAAGTGAATATAGAAAAAAGGACAAGGATATGTGGTATATTGTCATAGGTATTATCGTATTGGGTGTCATTGCCGCCATCGCCGGCTATTTCCGGAACCGGAAGTTGCAGAAGATGTTGGAACGCGGCGAGATTTCGGAAATTCCCGAAGCGCAGGAGCTTGTCACGGACGAGTGTTGCGGGCAGCATGAAACCTGCGAACGCGACAGTCTGCTGGCTGCCGTCAGCAAGAAAATCGAATATTACGATGATGAAGAACTGGACCGATTCCAGGGCGTTGATTCCGATGCGTATGACGAAGATGCCGTGAACGAGTTTCGCGACGTGCTTTATACCTTGCAGGATGTGGAGGTGGCCGGTTGGCTGCGCAGCCTGCAACTTCGTGCGATCAGTTTGCCGGATGCCCTGAAAGACGAGGCGTTTCTGATTGTCGGCGAACGGCGTGTGCATTAAGTTCCATGCCTGTGGAATTTTAGTTTCATGGGCATGGAACTAAATTTTCATGCCCATGGAATAAAAAAAGGATGTAATAAGAAAAAGAATGGATTTACTGCAATATAGCTTTTTTCAACATGCCCTTCTGGGCAGCCTGCTTACTGCGATCGCCTGCGGCATTGTGGGAACGTATATTGTGTCCCGCCGCCTGGTCTTTATCAGCGGTGGTATTACGCATGCCTCTTTCGGGGGATTGGGATTAGGTTTCTATTTAGGGACGAATCCGATTCTGATGGCGATGCTTTTTTCGGTGCTTTCCGCGTTCGGTGTGGAGTGGGTCAGCAAGACGCAGAATGTGAGGGAAGATTCCGCCATTGCCGGTGTCTGGTCGTTGGGCATGGCGTTGGGAGTGATCTTTATCTTCCTGACTCCCGGCTATGCGCCGAACCTGTCTGCTTACCTTTTTGGGAATATACTGACGATTTCGACGGGCGATATCGTTTGGATTGCGGCATTGGCACTGTTGCTGGTCGTTCTTTTCAGCCTTTTCCTGCGTGAGATTGTCTACGTGGCGTTCGACAGGGATTTTGCCGTTACGCAAGGGCTGCCTGTCAAGTGGATCGAGTATGTGATGATGTTCTTCATTGCCGTGACGATTGTCCTTTCGATCCGTTTGGTCGGTATCATGTTGTTGATGAGCCTGCTGACGTTGCCGCAGATCACGGTAAACCTCTTTACGTCAGACTTCAAAAAGATCATGTTCGGCAGTATTGCCATCGGCTTTTTAGGCTGTGTGGCAGGGTTGGTCTTGTCCTATTTCCTGAATGTTCCTTCCGGTGCGTTTATCATTCTCGTCCTCGTCCTTTTCTTTTTGATAGTGAAAGCAATAAAAGCCGTCTCCAAGCGTTAAATGAATGATATAAATCCTCATTTATATCACAAACGAATACAATGAAGAAAGGTTTCTACTATATATTGGCATTAATAGTTGTCTCTTTGTTTTGGTCTTGCAGTACGAAAAAGAATACCAAGGCGAACCGCTTTTACCATGCCTTTAACTCCCGCTACAATATCTATTTCAATGGTAAGACCTCTTTCGATGAAGCCTTGCTTTCCATGCAGAATGGTTACAAAGAGAGCTATTCCGATATGATCCTGATGTATCCGATCAGTGCACAGCCCAAAGACAAGCAAACCGCCGGAGGCCCTTTCGACCGCGCAATCGAGAAAAGTAATAAAGCCATCAAGCTCCACTCCATCAAGACAAAGCCGCCCAAGAAACCGGGATGGCGCAACGACCCCAAACAACGCGCCTGGCAGGAACAGGAGGAATATAACCCTTTCCTGAAAAAGTGCTGGCTGATGATGGGGCAGGCCCAGTTCTACAACGCTGACTTTCTGCAAGCATCCGCAACGTTCTCTTATATCGCCCGCCATTATGCGCATGACGAGGAAGTCGTGGCCGAAGCACGTCTCTGGCAGGCACGCTGCTATTCGGAGATGGATTGGTTCTACGAGGCCGAAGATATCTTAGGCAAACTCAATACGAACGGTATTCCCCGGAAGAATCTGAACCAATATGCGACGGTCTATGCCGACTACTTAGTGAAGAACAAACAATATGAAGAAGCCGTCCCTTACTTCAAGACGGCTATCAAGGCGGAGAAGAACCGTCGCCAACGGACTCGCATGAAGTACCTGTTGGGACAGATATATGCCGACCAGGAGCAAAACGGACTCGCTTACCAGATGTTCGGGCAGGTGATAAAAGCCAATCCTCCGTATGAACTCGAATTTGCCGCCCGCATCCGTCAGACCGAAGTGTTTACCGGCGGAAACTTCCAGAAAGTAGTTAAGATGTTGCAGCGGATGGCGAAGAGCGACAAGAATAAAGACCTGCTCGACCAGGTTTATTATGCTTTGGGAAATGTCTATCTGAGCCGGGAAGATACGGTCAACGCTATCAAAAACTACGAGTTAGGTGTGGAGAAAAGTACCCAGAACGGCTTGGACAAAGCGATCTGCCAGATCAAACTGGGAGACCTCTATTTCCAGAAACGCGACTATGTCAAGGCGCAGCCGAACTTCAGCGGCGCTCTGTCCGGCATCCAGAAAGAATATAAGGACTATGAACGTGTGTCCAAACTCTCCGCTATCCTGGACGAACTGGTCGTCCATGTGGAAGCCGTCCATTTGCAGGACAGTTTGCAGACGCTTGCCAAGATGCCCGAAGCGGAACGCCTTGCCGTGATCGACAAGATCATCGAACAGGTAAAGAAAGAGGAAGAAGAGGCGAAAGCTCTTGCCGAGAAGGAAGCTTACCTCGCTGAACAAGAGGCAAAAGGAACAGGCATCGACCGTCCGGGAACGGAAACAGGTGGCATCACCTTACCGACCGCATCCGGAGGTTCCGGCTTTTATTTCTACAACCCGCAGGCTGTTGCGCAGGGAAAAACCGCTTTCCAGCGTAAATGGGGACGGCGAACGCTGGAAGATAACTGGCGCCGGCGTAAAAAGGAAATGTCCACCTTCAATGAAGAGATGGCAAACGGCGAAGAAGCGGCAATAGACTCTGTCGCTTTAGGTCCTGACGGCTTGCCGATAGCTGCCGATTCGTTGGAAGCCGGCTTGGAACCGGTTGCCGCCGATGATCCGAAGACGCGCGAATACTATATCCAGCAACTTCCGATGACACCTGAAGATGTGGAAGCTTCCAATATCATTATAGAAGACGGTCTCTATAATATGGCGATGATCTATAAGGACAAGCTCGAAGATATCCCGTTGGCCACCGAAGCCTTTGAGGAACTGGAACGCCGTTTCCCGAAACACAACCATCTTTTGGAGAGCTATTATCAGGTCTATCTGATGGCGCTTCGTTCGGGTAATACGACTTTGGCTACCGAGTATAAGAACAAGCTGATCAATATGTTCCCCGAATCGGATTATGCGATTGCGATTGCCGATCCCAATTACGAATACAATATCCGCATGATGGATGTGATGCAGGATTCTATTTACCAGGCTACTTATAGCAGCTACTTGGCGGAAGATACTGTGACTGTGCGCCGTAACTTCCGCGAAGTCAGCGCCAAGTATCCGTTGGCGGACCTGCTGCCCAAGTTCATGTTCCTCGATGCTTTGACCTATGTGCAGGCGGGAGATGCCGAAGGGTTTAAGAATGCCCTGAAAGCATTGGTAGAGAAATATCCGTCCGCCGATGTGACGGAATTGGCTGGTGAGATGCTGAAAGGTGTCCTTCGCGGGCGTATGATGGTTCAAGGCGGTGTCAGGGGAATGACCTGGAACCTGCGTTTTGGTGTCGGTGACGATGGTACGCTTTCGGCTGCCGACTCGGCTCGTACCTTTACGGCTGAACCGAACACCTCTTACCGGATGCTGTTGATGTATCCGACCGGAACGCTCGACCGTAACCAGTTGCTCTTTGCCGTTGCCGCTTATAACTTCGCCAACTTTATGGTGAAAGAGTTCGACTTGAGTTTTGAGGAGGCAGGTCCGATGACTATGCTGACCATTCATGGTTTCTTCAACCTCGATGAGATTCTCCATTACTATAAGATGATCTACGGAAAAGACGGGTATGCGACGGCTTTGGATAAGAATGTTGCCATCCTCCCGATTTCCGATGATAATTACGAAACACTGATGCGTGGTAAGACGCTCGAGGAATACGTCGACTTCTTCCAGGAAAACTTCGGCGAGGCTGCACCTGAATTGGCCGCCCGTTGGAAAGCACGCATGACTGCCGAGCAAATCAAGGAAGAAGATGCAAAAGCCGAGGCTGAAAAAGCTGAAGCAGAAGCCGTAGAGATCGAAGAGGCAGAGGAAAACATCCCGGAAGAAACGCCTGTCGTACAGCCTAAGGAAGAACAGCCGGTTAAGAAAACCGTCCGTCCGAAGGAACAGCAACAACAGCAAGCTGCCGAGCCGCCGGTAAAACAACAAGTCGTAAAAGACACGGTTCCGGTTGAGCGTCCGTCTGTTGCTGATACTACGATTGTCCGTCAGGAAGAGGAGATTGTTAAAGACACTGTGGCCCCGGTACAGGCCGATACCGTTCCAGCCGTTGTTGCCCCTGTTGAGCAACCGAAGGAACTCACCCTGAAAGAGATCGAAGAACTCCGCAAGCGTGAAGCCGCCGAAGAAGCCGCCCGCAAGGAAGAAGCCCGCAAAGCCTTTGAAGCCCAACAAAAGGCCGAAAAAGAGTTGCAGGAAAAGAAAGCGAAAGAGAATGAAGAGCTTCTGAAGAAGCAGAAAGCCGAAGAAGAAGCCTTGTTGAAAGCGAAAGCCGACCGGGAAAAACAACTCGAACGTGATCGTAAAGCCAAGTTGAAACAAACTGAAGCCGAACGTAAAGCGAAGCTGAAAGCCCGCGAAGAACTCCGCAAGCAGAAGGAACGCGAATACAAAGAGCGCCTCAAGCAGAAGGAAAAAGAGCGCAAGCAGAAAGAACGCGAATACCAGGAAAAGCTGAAAGCCAAAGAAAAAGCCCGCCGCGAAGCCCAAAAGGCGAAGGAGGCGGCGGCAAAGGCGAAAAGAAGATAAGGCATAATGAAAAAGGGAATGTGTCTGACTTTTGACACACTCCCTTTCTTCTTTATTATCTTTTCTGTTTCAGTATTCTCTGTGCACAGTCTGAAAGTAACACGATTGCCCCGGCAATAATCGCCGTGTCCTTTATCACCAATCTGCCGGCCCCTGTCAAAAGAGGGAAGCCATGTTCTCCGCTTCCGAGGTCCGGAACCCATACTTCGGGCGTTGTGACGAGGAAGGAAAGCGTCCCGATTGTCATAATGATTGCCAGTCCTGCGCCGACCAAACCGATTTTAGGAGAGAAAATACCCAGGAACGTAAGAATGCCGATCGCCATAATCAGGATGCCCAATCCGTGCGAGAATCCGTATGTATTGTTTTCCACATGCCACTGATGTTTTGTCTCGTTGAACTCTCCTTCTTTCAGCTTATATTCCTTATATTCGGGAGCGCTTTTCGTATAGAAGAAACTCATGAACGGGCTGTTGGCTACAAACGGAACGATGCCTTCCGCCTCATAGTTATAGAACTTCAATCCTCCGATCCAGACGAAAATGATCAGGATCGCAACGCGGATCAGGTTAATACCCAGCTTCTGAGTAGAAGCCGCCATGTTCAGAAATGTGTAGAATAAGTTACTTAATTTAGTCATCATGTCTTTGCTGTTTTTATGTGTTATCTTTTATAATGCAAAGTACGCCCTCTTTTGTCTTGTAGCAAATGGCAATTATGCTGTATAAGTTATCAATTTTCCCTAATCTACGGTATATATTGGGGCTCACCCGATAATCATTGGGGATAAATAAATTCATTATTTGCCAAGCGTGAAGGTCCTGACTCGTCAAGATTGCCTGCGAAATGGTATTGCAGCACTTCATGGGGTTATAGTGCCGTACAAGAATGAATAACCCGGCAGATAGAATGAACGATGCGGGATGTGTGCTCCTTCCATACCTACCCGCTATTCATGTTACAGCCGTGAAACAAAAGAAATCCAACTGTAACATAGAAGGAAGACAGTTGTGACATGCAAAGAATACAACCGTAACATGCAATAGAGGACCGATGTTTATTCGTTATTGATTCATTATTTGCCAAGTTTAAACTGATCTGTATAACCTGCCTCATCCTTGTGTTTATTCCCAATGACTATCGGGTGAGAGAATATACTGGGGGAACGAAACCCCTATAAACAATTAAAGGCTGTCTCACGACAACCCCTAACCAACTTTGTTAACCTTAAATCTAATACTATTATGAAAAAACCACAGTGCAAATGTACGGCTTCCCCGCAAATTATCAATGGTTGAAGTGTTAATTAGTACTGCTGTGTTTCTAATAAAAATTAATTGCTAACGAATAAGCCTTTTATCGAAAATAAAATTATCTTTGTCTGGAAATATAAAGAAAAACGTAATAGTCAATGGGCTCCGCGCTTTTTTACCACAGATTGAAAGGAGACGATAATATGGAAGCGAAAATTGACATTGAAAGAATAAGGAAAGGGGATCATGTTGCTTTTAAAACTTTCTTTGAATGTTTCTATCCTAAATTGATGGCACTTGCTTGTCGTTTTGTAGATGAGCAAGTGGCTAAAGATTTGGTGCAAGAGGTTTTCGCTTCTTATTGGGAGCAGAAAAAGATGATACAACCGGATAATATTCAATCTTTTCTCTTTAAATGGTTACAAAATAGTTGTCTGAATCATATTAAACATCAAATGGTAGTCGACGAATATGAATCGCGTGTTCGTATTGCAGAGGCGCGTATTGCTTTTTTAGGTGAAGCCAGCGATGCCAATGAAGTCCTTAAGTCTGTTATAAATCAAGATTTGCGTGAGATAATAGAGCTTTCCGTTAATAAATTACCTCCTAAATGTGCACAGGCTTTCCGATTGGCCTACTTCCATGATATCAGTCATAAAGAAATAGCCGAAATTATGGGAATATCTTCGCGAACAGTTGAAGGGCATATCAGGCAGGCGCTTGTTTTTCTCCGGGAAGACCTGAAAGGACTTTTTATGCTTATTTTCATGCTTTGTAACATAAATTGAATTTTTCCTCATATTTGACTACGTAGTTTGTTTCGTCTTAGTTGTCTTCTTTGTATAAACACAATAAAAAGATGGACGAACAATTACTCATACGATTCCTCACTCACACTTGTACTCCGGAAGACCTCCGGTTAGTCGACCGGTGGATTGCTTCCAATAAAGCGAATGCAGATTGGCTGTTTGAGATGGAACGTGTCTGGAGTTTGAAAGATGAGCTACGATTTTCAGATAAAAGGGAGATAGAGGAGGCATATAATCGTTTTACTCTTTCCCAGGGAAAGAGTAAAAATGCTGAACAGCATTTTTACCTATATTCAATATTAAAATATGTGGCAGCTGTCCTCATCATCGGATTATTAGGATTGAATCTTTATAAAATGGTTCAACCGGCAACTGTAGGCGAGAATACGGTTGAAGTACCCAAAGGACAAAGAGCATCTCTAATGCTTTCCGATGGAACAAGGATCTGGTTGAATTCCCAAAGTAAACTTATTTACCCGACACAATTTTCTGACAAGGAAAGGAATGTCCGGCTTGAAGGGGAGGCTTTTTTCGAAGTGGCCCATAAGGAACATCTTCCTTTTGTCGTGCATTCACCTTTGCTGGCAATAAAGGTATTGGGTACGAAATTTAATGTAAAAGCTTACTTGAACGAAAAGTCCGTTGTCACATTAGCAGAGGGAAAAGTTGAAGTGGAAACAAACGACTGTAAAAATAAATTGACTCTCAAACCAAACGAACAGATTTCATATTCGGAAAGTTCCGGTTTGACATTGGAAAAGAATATCAATACGAATACGGTTAAGTTGTGGATGAACGGAGAAGGCGCTTTCATCCAATGCCGACTTGATAATATTGTCCGTGATTTGGAACGGAAATTTGATGTGAAAATAATTATAACAGATCATTCTTTAAGTTCTGAGGTTTTTACTTGCCGCTTTAAGGATACAGCTACGATTGAACAAGTTTTACATTTACTGAAAGAAACCCGGAGATTGGATTATTCATTTGAAGGGGAACAAATACGGATTTTCAAACCATTAAAATAAAAAGCCTATGGGAAAGGATTTATAAAAACGAAGGCTGAAGATACGGCAATATCTTCAGCCGGGATTAAGCGAGTAACGCTTTAGTGAACCTAAATTTATTACTAACTAATCATTTACAAATGTATGCATTATATTATGAAAAATACGCCATGCGGTGTATATAAATCGTCATGGCTTCGAAAAAGTCTAAATATTATGAGATGTGTTATATTATTCATACTATTGGGAACCTTACAGTCTTTTGCTAATTTGAGCTATTCACAGTCGGTGAAATTGTCATTGAATATGGAAAATACGACAGTACAAGAGGTCCTCGCTACTATTGAACAAAAAAGTGGTTTCTATTTCACTTATAATTTAGAACAGGTAAAAGTAACTCGTAAGGTTACTGTTAACTTTAAAGATAAGACAGTTCCCGAAATGTTGGATGAACTATTTGCAAAAGAGAATATCCATTATGTGATAAACGACAAGCATATTGCCTTATATAAAGGAAACGAAAGGCAAGCTACTTTACAAGCAAAGATAAATATAAAAGGCGTAGTAACGGATAAAAACGGAGAACCGATCCCCGGTGCCAATATCATTGAAAAAGGAAATCCTACTAATGGGACTATTACCGATGTCGATGGAAATTACACTTTATCCGTTTCTGGAAATTCTGTGTTGGTAGCTTCTTATATAGGATATAATAGAATCGAAATTCAAGTTAAAGATCGTTCCGTTGTCGATATTACATTATCAGAGGATACGCAAGCATTGGAAGAGGTAGTTGTCGTTGGTTATAGTACTCAGAAGAAAGTAAACCTGACTGGCTCGGTCTCCACTGTCAATTTTGAAGAAATGTCATCAAGGCCCGTTACCGATGCCTCTCAAGCGCTTAGCGGTGCCTCACCTGGCCTTCAGATCATGCAAAGTTCCGGGCAACCTAATGCAGAGAGTTTTTCTTATAATATTCGCGGCGTCGGGACATTGAATTCTTCCAGCCCTCTTATTCTTGTTGATGGAATGGAACAAAGCATCAGTATGGTCAATCCTTCTGATATAGCCAATGTTTCCATCCTTAAAGATGCGGCTTCTTGCGCCATATATGGAAATCGCGGTGCTAACGGTGTTATCCTTATCACGACCAAAAACGGTACGGAGGGTAAAATTAGTGTGACGTATGATGGCACAGTCTCATATAATGAACCTTTCAAAATTGTTCATACAATTTCGGATTATGTCCAGTATATGAAATTGATGAATGAATCATCTAATAACTTGGGAAACTCCGATATGTTTTCTCAGAGTTCTATTGATCTTTGGGAAGCAGCTAAAGCTGATCCTAACGGAATTTCTGCTTCGGGTTATCCGAATTATGTCGCTTATCCCAATACAGACTGGTGGGATGAGATTTATACGAAGCAATGGATGCAGAAACATACGATTTCACTCAACGGCAAGGAGAAGAAAACAGGTTATTCAATGAGCTTTTCCTATATAGATAATCCGGGTATCATGAAGAATACGGGATATAATCGCTATATGGGGCGTGTGAACTTGTATTCTGACATTACCGACTGGCTGCGGGTTGGAACTCGTACATCGGGAAATGTTACCGATCAAGAAGTCAGTGTTACCAGTTATAATGGGAGCAGTCATATCAATTCCATGAACACGGAGAAGATGGTTCCTTGTATATATCCGTATTATGATGGAAAATATGGTGCGCCGGAAGGACCCGAAGAGGATCCGCAGTCGCATAACGGGCTTTGGGATAATGTATTGAATGGGTTTGACAAATATTCACAACTTTATACGGAGTGGTATGCTCAAGTCAAGTTTCTGAAATATTTTACATATAACTTTGATTTCTACTATCAAGATCTTCGCCGTGAGAGAAAAGTCTCGGACGCTTCCGTTGGAAAGTTCAGTTTTTCTAAGGGGGCTTATTCAACAGGAGCTGATGACCCCTCAACTCTTTATACTCGTATGTATTATACAAGAACGAATCGCACGAAGTTGAATCATTTACTTAATTATAACCAGTCTTTTGGCGTCCATGATGTGTCGGCTATGATTGGCTATGAGGAAGAAACGTATGGTTATAGAGAGACGAATGTCAGTAAGTTGGGACTTACAGATGCCGCTGTAAATGATCTTGATGCCGCTACAACACCTTACTCGACGGCTGGTTATGGGACTGAATATGCTGCCCGCTCGGTGTTCGGACGTGCGAATTATGCTTATAAAAGCAGATATTTGCTTGAGTTTAACTTACGCTATGATGGCTCTTCGAGGTTTTCTCCTGATTATCGCTGGGGAGCTTTCCCTTCTTTCTCGGCCGGCTGGCGTATGAATGAAGAGTCGTGGCTTAAACCAGTACAGTGGTTGACAAACTTGAAACTTCGTGCTTCTTGGGGTAAGCTGGGCAACAATGCAATCGGCAATTATGATTGGCAGTCTGTATATTCGGCAGCAAATTATTCTACCGGTCAAGCTTTGACAAGTGGTATTGCCATCACTTCTATTGCCAATGCCGCTCTTACTTGGGAAGAGACAGCCGTTACCAATGTGGGGCTTGATTTTGGTTTCTTTGATAATAAATTGAACGGTAATATAGATGTTTATAATAAGTTGACTACCGGAATTTTATATACTCCTGATATGTATATGGTGATGGGGAATGCGACTGCTCCGAAAGCGAATATTGCGGAAGTTACGAACAGGGGTGTTGAATTAGAGCTTGGATGGAGAGATAATATCGGCAAGGATTTCAGCTATAGCATTAAAGGTCAGTTTTCTTTTAATAAAAACTTTGTCAGCAAATATAAAGGTAAATTGGAAAAAGGATGGAATGAGGAACATACGGAATATTCTACCAATATAGGAGATGTTTCTACCGGTAGTACTACAAGAGTTATCGAAGGACATCAGATTAATGAATTTTATCTTCCTAATGTTTATAATGGTAACGGTTCATATTTCAATGCGGACGGTACGGTCAATATAAATGGTGGTCCTAAAGATGGTATGATCCGTACGGACAACGATATGCAATGGCTTCAGGCCATGCAAGCGGCAGGTTATACTTTCCAACCTTATAATAATATTGCTAAAAATGCACTTTGGTATGGCGAGTATATTTATGCAGATGCGAATGGAGATGGAGTTTATGGTAATTCATATGATTCTGAATTTCAGGGGACTTCAACCACTCCAAAATATAATTTTGGTATCCAGGCCAGCGCAAACTGGAAAGATTTCGATCTTTCTATGACTTGGGGAGGATCTGCCGGATTTAGTATTTACTACTATGGTAGGGCAAGGAATTCAAGTGAAACAACTTATGGCTATGCAATTCCAGATGCGGTAGCGGATGATCATTATTTCTATGATCCTGAAAATCCATCGGATCCGAGAACCAATCTGTCTTCAAAACAACCTCGTTTGGTTAATGTGTCGGGGGCTCAGAGCTCAGCAAGTTCTTCTCTTCATTTGGAGAAAGGAAATTTCATTAAACTTAGAAATTTGACTTTAGGATATACAATGCCTAAAAGTATTTCTAAAAAGTTCTATGTTGAAAGGCTTCGTGTCTATGCTTCCGGGGAAAATCTCTTTGCGATTACCGGTTTCTCTGGTATGGATCCTGAAATGCGTGTTAGCATGGGATATTCTACTATGCGTCAGTATGCCTTCGGTATAAATTTAACATTTTAATTATTTTGGAAACAGCTAATATATTGAAAATATGAAAAAATTATTCAGAAAAATAGCTATCATCGGAACTTTATCGGGTATGTTATTCGGTTTAGGAGGATGTGCCGGCGATCTTCTTGATACATCTCCAAGTTATAGTTTCTCAAGTTCTAATGTGTGGACCAGCCCTATTTTGGCCCGTGCAGCTGTGATGGGTGTATATAATGAACTGTATGAAAAATTCTCTAAAAATTACGATAGCCCTTCTATCGGCATTCCCTTTGATGCCTGGTCGTCCGTAATGGATATTGATATGAACTGGAAAAATAATTGTTTTGTGATTTCCGGTTCTTGTACACCTTCGAATGGAAATGTCGGTAATCATTATAAGTATTATTATACGATTGTATATAGGGCTAATGATGTTATTAACAACATTGATAATGTCCCGGAAATGGAGGACAGCGAGAAAGCGCGACTGAAAGCCGAATGTAAATTTCTGCGTGCTTGGGCATATTATCATTTGAATGTCCTGTGGAGAGGTGTTCCCATCTATACGGAAAATGTAGAGAGTTCGGAAGCAACCAAAGCGCGTTCATCGGAAGCTGAGGTATGGGAGCAAGTTCTTTCAGATCTTACGGATTGTATTAATGAGCCTAATCTTCCTGGTAAATATACTCAAGGTAATAGTAGTTATGGACGTATAACAAAAGGTGCTGCTTATGCTTTCAGAGGTTATGCTTATCAGTTTATGGGAGATTATGCTAAAGCCCTTGTAGACTTTGAAGCAATTGAAGGGCTTGGATATTCACTTTACAGTCCGAGTAATGGCGTAAAAGGAAACAGAGATTTCTTTCAGCTCTTTAAACCGGCTAACGAGCAATGCGATGAGATGATTTTTTCAATACAATGTGTTGAAACAAGTGGTATGGGGAATCCGAGAGGAATCAATTATGGTAATCGTTGTACGGGTGGTTCTGCTTGGAACAATTATCTCCCGAATCCAGCTTTTGTGGAAATGTACGAGTGTGCGGACGGATCTGAATTTGATTGGGAAAAATATTGTCCCGGATGGCATTCGATGACTCCCTTGGCAAGAGTTGCTTTCTTTCTGCGTGACGGACTTCAATCCGGTAAAGGAGAATGGGGTACAACAGAAGCGACCTCTAATTATCAGGCTCTTTATAATAATATGGTTTCTTATGGTGCCGATATGAGCAAATATTTGGATCAAGGAAATGAGGCAAGAATACGTCAGGCATATGAAGATCGTGATCCGCGTCTGATGCAGTCGATTATAACTCCTTACTCGACTTACGACGGGAATCAGGCAGGTGTAGGAAATCATACCTGGACGCTCCGTTGGCCGTACATTCTGGATGCTGGAGAACCTTATGACATCCGTACAGATACAAATTCTAAGTTTTATTATCTTTGGAGGAAATATGTAACAGAGAATGATGAATGTACGACTCGTTGGGTCTATTCCGAAGATATTATACTCTGTCGTTATGCTGAAATTCTTCTTAGGCGGGCTGAATGCTTGAATGAGTTAGGCAGGACGAGTGAGGCTGTTGCTTTTGTAAATAAAGTAAGACAGCGCGTTGGGCATGTTCTTCTTAATGATCAGGCTTATCCTGCGACTGTTGTGAGTGGACAAGAGGATATGCGGCAACGTATTCGTAAAGAGTTTTATGTTGAACTTGGAGGTGAAGACTCTATGTTCTTTAATGAGCTTCGCTGGGGTACATGGTACGACAGGAAGTTTAAAGATCATTCTTCCGGACAGGTAGGAGAACTTAATACGAATGGTTTGATGCAGATTTGGGGTGAGACTACTTACAAGCATCTTAGCGTTGGTGAACAAATAAAGATTTGGCCGATCCCTGCAAAGGAAAGAGAGATGAATTCAAATCTTACGCAGAATCCGGGCTGGCAGGATTAGTCTGTAAAATGTGAATAATGAAAATAAGAGGTATAAAATGAAAGGTTTATACCTCTTATCTTAAACTATATTATATTTACATCATATAAATATCTATATCATGAAACGAAGAGCATTTCTAACAACCAGTGCAACATCGCTTGCAGGTTTAGTATTCGGAAGCCGATTGTCCTATTTATCTGAATCGAACCTGGAGAAAAAATATTCAATCGTATTGTTAGGTGATACACACTTTGATACGGAACCGGCCAGTGTGTATCATGCAGACTATAATGAACCGGTAGAATGGTTGAACCGAGTACAACGTGCTGAATTTGCCCGTAATGGAGAGATGTGGCGAGAGCGTTGTCCTTTGTTACTTAAACGGGCTGCCCAACTGATTGGTACTGACACCAAAATGGTATTTCAATTGGGCGACTTGATTCAAGGAGATTGCGGTAATCCGGAGGTCCACAAAAAAATGTTAGAAGACGTGATGAACCGCTTCAAGTCAGAACTTCATGGTTTGCCCTTTGTGACTGTGACGGGTAACCATGATATCCGCGGAACGAACGCAAAAGAGGCTTATCATACCTATATGCCGAAACGGATGTCTGAGGAATTAGGAAAGTCCATTATTCATACGAACTTTTTCTTCACGATCGGCAGTGATGCTTATATTGTACTGGATTTCAATGACCCGGATGATACACTCATTGATCAGATGCTAAAAGAGTGTGAAGGAGCCCGACATACATTCATATTGACTCACGGTCCGATTTTACCCTATGACGGAGGAAGTTGCCGATGGTTCTTCCACGGAGGTAAGTCGGTTGAAGAGACTGCTGCACGTAGACATTTTCGTAAAATATTTGCCCAACGGAACGCCTTGTGTATCTGTGGACACATCCATACAACTGAATTGACAGATTGGTATGGGGATGGTGGCCGCATTACACAAATGACGGTTAATAGCGTCTGGTCTAAACCGGAGTTAGGGACCTATTCTTGTACGTCGGATCAGCCGCGGGATTACGGTAATATTCACGAAATGGCTAAATCCAAGAGAAAAGAGGACGGATCCAAATATGAGGACGACATTGAGCTGTTGAATGAATATAAATCCGGTTTGAAAACCTATATCCGTTCGACTTCGGCAGGTTCTTATAAAATGAATGTTTCTGACCTGCATGTAACTATCGATTTCTACGCTGGTAATTCAAAGGAGATTAGTAAACATTTCGAGTTGAGGTGATAAATGCGTATTCATCCAAATATAGTTTTATTGAATGTGACGCGAGAGTAGGGTAATATTTTGGCGTATGCCAATTTCCCTTACCCTATTATAATCAGTAAAATTTCACGAGCGAAAATTAAATAATTATCCAAATGAGAAAGAGTGTATTTTTATTATTATTGTTTGTTTTGCCATTGTATATGTTGTTACAAGCGCAGGAAAAAACGGTGCCTTTTTGGGGAAAGCAAGAAGTGTATCTGATTAATCAAACTGAAAAAACTTTTCATCTGGTAGATGCTCTCTTAAAAGATAACCCTCCTTCCTCTGGTAATCCGACATTAGCTCGTAAAGCTGCATTACAATTACTGGATGGTGTATTTCATGATACGCGTTTGGATGGTAGCGGAACGCTCTCCCGATTCATGGAATCTCGTTTGGGCGTGCTTTTGGAAGATATGCAGAAACCATTGGTAGAGGGTATGAAAGTGTATAAACTCTATAATGACGGATTTATCGTAAAGACAAAAAGTGTTACTGTTGCTTTTGACTTGTATCGTGGGGGAGCTATGAAGGAATCTCCTTCTTTGATTTCAGATAAAACGATGCAAGCTATTGTTGAACAGTGCGATATTATGTTCCTTTCTCATAATCATCCGGACCATATAGACCCGGTTGTCGTAAAAATGTTTACAGATATGGGAAAACAGGTGGTTGCTCCGGACAATAGTTTGGTTGGAAATAAATCGGTAACTCATATTCGTTCGGAGCAGATTATTGATAAAACATTCAAAACAAGAGGGGGCAAGCTGGATGTAAAAATATTGCCGGGGCATCAAAGTGAACTGATTAACAATATTCATGTGGTGACGACTCCTGAAGGTTTTACTTTCGCACAGACGGGTGATCAATATAGTGAAGATGATTTGGAGTGGTTATTTGATGTGAAAACAAAAATTCCTGCATTGGATATTTTATTGATTAATTGTTGGGCGAACCGTTTGTCCGATACGATTGAAGGGTTCAATCCAAAACTCGTGATTACAGGACATGAAAATGAATTGGGACATACGATTGATCATCGCGAATCTTATTGGACTTCATTTATTAAATTAGAAGATGTTAGAACTTCCAGTTGCTTAATGACGTGGGGAGAAGTCTATTGGTATAAGTGATAGCCTAATTTCCAATTAAAACTAAATACGCAGAAAAATGCTTGTTGCGTCCAAGAAAAAGTGACATCTATTCTATTACTAAATAATTCTATATTAAATAAACCTTTAATTACAATAGGGGGGCAATGAGGTGCCAATTGACCAATGTAACAATAGGTCAATTGAGAGGGACGCTCTACTCAACACAAGGTAAATCTTCTCCTTTCAATCGTTAAAAAGCCCCCTCTAAATAAAAATATAACCTTTCCGTAAGTAGTTTTCCCAGATAAATCGTCTATACTTGTAGAAACGTTTCTTTGTTAGCATACGTTATGGATAGACCGAAAGAGGAAGATCGAGAGTTGAATCAGTTTAAGGAGCTATATAAATCGAATGCTCCGATACTGATCTTTTATGCCGGGAAATATGTGGATGCCACTACTGCCGAAGACTTGGTGCAGGATGTATTTCTTAAAATTTGGCAGAAGAGGACTTTCTTGTTTTTAAAAGAAGGGATAAGGACTTATCTATATCGTTCGGTCCAGCATGCCTGTCTGGATTACCTGAAGCACCAAGAGGTGAAAGGAGATTATATTAGTACCGTCACAACTAAATTGAAAGTAGAAGAGATTTATTATAATGATGATCCGCAATCTCTTTTTGCGGAAGATGAACGTTTGGAGCTTATCTACAATGAGATGGACAAGTTACCTGGAAAATGCCGTGAAATCTTTACCATGTCTTATTTGGAAGAGCGAAAGACTGCAGAAATAGCCGTGTTGCTCAACATATCTACCCGGACGGTGGAAGCGCAGCTTTATAAGGCACTAAAGATTTTACGGGGTATTTTAGCAGGTTTTTTGATCTTTCTTTTAAAATTCTGAGACTTAGCGTAAGTATATCCGGAAAGTTAATCGTGTATAATATAAACAAGCATTGGAATGTCTGAGAAATATAACATAGAAGAATTGATAATCCGTTTTCTGCAGCAGGATATAAATGAGGAAGAACTCCGTTACCTGGAATCCTGGCTGGAGGAAGATGCGGAACACAAATCTTATTTCTTTGATCTGAAATGTATATCAGATTCCAGCCGTCGTCCTTTCTTTTCGAGAGAAGATGTGAATGAGGCAAGTTGGCAGAAAATGCATGCCCGTATGGAAAAACGCTATGAAACGGTGTCTTCTCTTGCAAAATCACAGACATATGGTTTATGGCTTTCGCTGGTAAAATATGTTGCAGTTGCGGCATTGGCTGTCGGATTAGGCTGGGGAGTCCATGCGTTTTATGGAAATGCAAAATCTCCTTATTTGGCGGAAGAAAGTATCGTATATAATGAAATACATGTTCAAAAAGGTGGGCGTGCCAATACGGTGATTTTGTCTGACGGAACGAAAGTTGTGCTGAACGCAGCAACAACTCTAAAATATCCGGCCAGTTTTAACGGGAAAAACCGCCAGGTTTATCTGGATGGGGAAGCCTATTTCGAAGTAACTAAAAATGAAGAAAAGCCATTTGTCGTTAAGCTGAATAAGCAGGACATAACAGTGTTGGGTACGACATTTAATGTACAAGCGTATAGTAATGAATTATATAGTGAAATAACACTTTTGAGTGGGCAGATTTTGTTGGAAGCATTCAATGAAAAGGGAGAATCTATGAGTCGTATGTATTTGAAGCCTGATCAGAAAGCGCTATCGGATAATAAAATGGGTTCTGTTTCACTACAAGACGTAAATGCATCCCTGTCAAATGCGTGGATTAACGGAGAGTATAAATTTAAGGATGCGTCGTTGTCTTCCATTGTTAAACGTCTCGAGAATTATTATAATGTAAAGATCTATCTGGACGATAAGCGTCTGGAACAGATAAAATATACAGGTACATTTTCACTGGATCAGGATATTCTGGATGTACTTCGAATCATCGATTATGAAAAACAGTTCACTTTTAAGCGGGTGAAAAAGGACATATTCATAACAAGTAAATAATTTGTATAACTATTAAATCTAACTGCCTATGCATAAATTCCCGGTCATTTAAAAGTAGAATCGGAAAATGGTTGCAACATTTCCCGATTCAAAAATCATTTTTAATTAGTTAACCGTTCTCCTTCGCTCTTGTCTGGAAAACTCTGCGAATGAGACAATTTAATAATAAAAACATCCAAATGTATGAAAAAAGAACGAGATGATAGTGCTTTACTGTCACTAAAAATAACACGTATTATGAAAATCACGCTAATGCTCATATTAGTAGGAATACTCCAAATCTCCGCGACAACTTATGCCCAGGAGCATCGTATTTCAGTTTCAGTAGAAAATGGAACATTTTACGATGTCGTCTCACAGATAGAGAAACAGTCCGAATTTATGTTTTTCTATAAAAGTGAAGAGATTGATAATGACCAACGTATCAACCTGAATGCAAAGAATAAACTCGTATCGGAAATACTTAATGAAATCACGAAGAATAATAATCTGACTTACAAAATTACGGGGAAACATATTATTATAACAAAAGCAATGGTCAACTCTCAAGCTTCAAGAAAGATCACAGGAGTGGTCACGGATGAAAATGGAGAGCCGATTGCAGGGGCTAATGTTGTAGAAAAAGGAACGACAAACGGAACAATTACAGATGCTGATGGACGTTTTACTTTAGACATTGCAGATAGAGCCGTGTTGATTGTTTCTTATATCGGTTATAATACTCAAAATATTCCGATAACACAAAAGAACTCGTATAGCATAAAGTTGAAAGAGGATACGAAGACGTTGGATGAAGTTGTAGTAATTGGTTATGGTTCTGCCCGTAAAAAGGATGTAACAGGAGCATTAACGCGTGTAGATGTTACCGAAAAATCAACTATTCCTAATGTTAACCCGGTACAAGCTCTGCGGGGAAGTGTTGCTGGGGTTCGGGTTATTGATACAGGTATGGCAGGAGCAGATGGAACGATACAGGTTAGAGGGACGACCTCTATAACTGCAAGTAATGATCCGCTGATAGTATTGGATGGTGTTCCATTTTCAGGAGGACGTTTATCGGATATTAATACGAATGATATTGAAACGATTGATGTTCTTAAGGATGCCAGTTCTACAGCTATTTATGGCTCTCGTGGTGCTAATGGCGTTATTATGATCACGACTAAAAGAGGTAAAACATCGAAACCTCAGCTGAATTATAATGGTTATGTCGGTTTTTCTGATTTTGCCAATATGCCGAAGCTTATGAGTGGTGAACAATATCAGCAATTGCGTAAAGATGCCGAGGTCTATATGAACCAAGAGTTGCCTTTTCAAACGATTGAAGAAGAAAATATAGCAGCCGGCCGAACTATTAATCCTTGGGATGTGATTAAGCAGGATGCTCCGATGACTGAACATGAATTGAGCATTTCTGGAAAGGGAGAAAAAATGACCTATTATCTTTCTGGTTCTTTTACATCTCAGAAATCACCTTTAGTCGGGGACCAATTTAAAAGATTATCAGTGAGAGCCAATTTTGATCTTCATGTTACAGATTGGCTTGAAATTGGAACAAATTCCAGTTTTGCGACAAAAGACTATTCAGGAGCTGAGGCCAACTGGGGAGATGCTGCAAGATTAAGTCCATATTCGTCTATTCGATATGATGACGACGGGACATTACGTCGCTTACCCTATGGTGATGGTATGGTTCAGAATCCACTGTGGAATGTGGAGATGAAAGATAATAAGGAGATTTCGTATGGAGTGTTTAATAATAACTATATGATAATTAAACTTCCATTGAAGGGTTTGAGTTATCAGATGAACTTATCTAACAACTTGCGATTTAAGGATGTAAACAACTATACACCAGCGTATAATCGTGACGGTTCGTCTTGGTTAGGAAGCGGCTCGAAAGAGCATCAGTTTACCCATGATCTTATTTTTGAAAATATCGTCAAATATAATAATACGTTTGCAGAAAAGCATAATGTGGATGTAACGTTGATGTATGGTTACGAATATAGTAGTGCAAATAAATCAACATTAAGCAGTAATAATATATTTAATGATGCTTTGGGATTTAATGGATTAGGCATTGGTGAAAATCATACGGTAAGTACGACAGCGGGGAAATCTGCCGCCGTATCAAGTATGGCACGTGTCGGTTATCGTTTTGCTGATAAGTATATGGTAAACCTGACTGTTAGACGGGATGGCTATTCTGCTTTTGGTAGTGATCGTAAATATGGAACATTCCCTTCTATTGGTTTAGGTTGGGCTCTTTCTCAGGAACAGTTCATGAAAAATATTTCCTGGTTAGATTTTTTGAAATTACGTTTATCATGGGGTAAGAATGGTAATCGTGGAATTAGCAGTTACGAATCATTAAGTACGATGGATTTGGCCCGATATGTATTTGGTGATGGAGGAAACACTTCAGTCGGACTTTATCCTACTTCTATGGCAAATCCTTTGTTAGGATGGGAAACCTCACAGTCTTATAATTTAGGCTTGGATTTTACTTTGTTTAATAGTCGTTTGAGCGGTAATATCGATTTATATAGTACAAAAACGACTGATCTTTTGTTGGAAGTTAGTATACCAAGCATGACGGGCTATGATAAGTATTTGACTAATATTGGAGAAACTCAAAACCGAGGAATTGAACTGACTCTAAATTCCGAAAACATTAGTACGAAAGATTTTTCATGGAGTACCTCATTGAATTTTTCAGCTAACGCGAATAAGATTCTTCATCTTTCAGGGGAAGATTTGGATGGTGATGGAAAAGAAGATGACGATATAGGGAAAAGTCGTTTTATCGGATATTCTATGGGATCAAACTATAATTATGTTTTTGATGGAATATGGCAGGAAGGGGATGATTTCTCTATTGACAAATCTGCAAAACCAGGCGATATAAAGTTTAAGGATATTAGTGGCAATGGTTCGATTGGTCCGGAAGATCGTATGGTTTTGCATAATAACCGTCCAAAATTTACAATGAGTATGAATAACATGTTCAGATATAGAGATTTTACGTTATCCTTTTTATTGGATTTGAGATGTGGTGGATATGCTGCAAATAATTGGATAAATCCGGGAACAGAATATTATAATCGTTGTAATCAGTTGGATTTACCTTATTGGACTCCGGAAAATCCTTTAAATGATCGCCCCAGTGTTGGTTACTCCAATCCGCGTAGTTATGGATTTTATGAAAAGTTGACTTATTTGAGATTGCAGGATGTTTCTTTGGCGTACAGTCTTCCAAAATCACTAATTCAAAAGTTAACATTGAATAATGTAAAAGTTTATGTTAGTGGAAAAAATCTTGCAACTTGGACTGGTTGGCATGGATGGGATCCGGAACATGCTTCCGGAGGGAGAGCTTCCAAGAATGGTCCATTGATAAAATCATGGGTTTTGGGACTTCAGATCAGTTTATAATTAAAAAACGTAGTAAAGATGAAAAAATCAAGATACATAGTTTTGTTCTCTACGCTTATTTTATTGTTGGGAACACAGGTGTCATGTAGCGATAGCTACTTGGAAGAGAAGCCGATGGATAAATTCAGTCCGGAAAACTTATTGACTTCTAAAAAGGGGTTTGAGACAGTAATTTACTCCTTACATAATTTTGCTCGTAGCGGACTTTTTCAGTCGAATAATGAAGATGTCATGAATACCGGGACAGATGTGGCATGCAGCGGTGTTACAGATGGTCGTTTCTTTAATGATTACAGTCTGATTCTACCAGAGCATGCAACCCCCAAGTTCTATTGGAACTGGGCTTATCAGAAAATGTTGAAAGATGCTAATCTTGTTGTTACCAGGGCAGAGAATCCAAATGTCTCTTGGACAGAAGACGAAAAAAATGCAATTGTAGCAGAGGCTAAGTTTTTTCGGGCTTATACATATAATATTTTAGTGAATCTTTTTGGAGGTGTGCCTATTGTCGATAAAGAAGAACTGAGTCCTCGTTTTGATTATACACGTGCTTCACGGAAAGAAGTTCTTGAGTTTATCCAGAAGGACTTGGAATTTGCAGCCCAATATTTACCGATTGTTACATCTGATGCTTCACAAGATGGACGTATTTTTCGAGCTGCGGCAAACCATCTGTTATCAGAAGTATACATTAGTTTAGGGCAAGAAACAGGAGATCAGTCATTTTATGATAAATCGATAGCCGCTGCGACTGCTGTTATTGATGGTAGTTGTGGAGAATACGCACTCGTGAAATCCCGTTTTGGTGATACAAGCCGTCCGGGAGATTATTACTCTGACTTGTTTTGGACTAACCAACAAAATAGAGCCTCAGGCAATAAAGAGGGGATATGGGTCGTACAGTTCGAATATTTGACTCCGGGAGCCGAAGAAGCTAACAATGCACAACTTCGTCTTTGGGGACCTAAAATAGAAGATGTAACTTATCCTGATGGTAAAAAGATTCTGGTTTGTGACACAGTAGGACGTATGCAGGGGATTATTCGCCCTTTAAATCATGCTAATTATGAGATATGGGATGATCCGAACGATATGCGTTACTCTCCGTATAACTTTAAGAAAGATTTTTATATGAATAATCCTGATTCTAAGTATAATGGGGAAAAATTAGTTCTGACAAAGAAGGATGATGGCAAAATGTATATTACTTTGTCTGATGGAACAATAACGGATAAATCGGTTGATACATTTAGAGTGTGTTATCCTTACTTCCGTAAGATAGAAGGGGAAATGCCTTGGGGGGCTATGGCTGGAAGGACACCTAATGATCGGTACATAATGCGTCTTTCTGAAACTTATTTGTTAAGGGCGGAAGCCTATTTCCATAAAGGAGATTTGGCAAATGCTGCAAATGATATTAATGTTGTCAGAGGAAGAGCACAAGCTAAACCCGTTCAGCCTGGTCAAATATCGTTAGATTATATTCTGGATGAACGTATGCGCGAATTAGTTGTTGAAGAACCGCGTAGAAAGACTTTGGTTCGACTGAATAAATTATATGAAAGAACGATGAAATATAATTTCAGGGTTAAGGACAATATGGAACCTTACCATGAATTATGGCCAATTCCTCAAACAGCAATTGATGCGAATACGGGTGCAAAATTATTACAAAATCCCGGTTACCCCGGAGCTGCCGAGTAAATAATACAAGTGAGGGAGCGGGAGTTTTCCTGCTTCCTCATAGTTTGTAACACGATTAATAATAATAGGTATGCAAAAAGTATTTCGACTTGTTTATATGATGCTTATGTGCCAGGCTTTTATTTCTTTTTCGCTTCTTGCGCAGAAAAAGGACTTTGTACTGGTTGAAGCAGAGAGTTTTAATGAAAAAGGTGGATGGGTATTGGACCAGCAGTTCATGGATCAGATGGGATCTCCTTTCCTGTTGGCTCACGGTATAGGAAAGCCGGTACAAGATGCTTCGACGGAGGTGATGATTCCGAGAAAAGGAACTTGGCATGTATATGCCCGTACATGGAATTGGTGTTCCCCGTGGAAGACGAAAGAGGCTCCGGGTAAATTTAAAATTGCTGTAAACGGAGTGGCTCTTAATAATGAATTGGGAATGGGAACACAATGGGATTGGGAATATGCCGGAAGTGTCGAGATAAAAGAAAAGAGCAATATTGTTACATTAAAAGACTTGACCGGATTTGAGGGACGATGTGATGCGATCCTTTTTACAAAGAACAAAAATTCCGTTATCCCCAACCGGAAAGACGATTTGTCGGCGTTCAGAAAACAACTGTTGAATATCCCGGTTAAACCGGAAGATGGAGGCCATTATGATCTCGTTGTAGTTGGAGCCGGTACAGCAGGGTTGAGTGCTGCTATCAAAGGGGCACGGGAAGGTTTGAAAGTAGCGTTGATTAATAACCGTCCTGTTCCGGGAGGAAACAACAGTACCGAGATAAGGGTGGTTGCCAGTGGGGAGATGAATGTAAAACCGTATACTGCTTTAGGAAATGTAATCAGAGAAATACGGAATGTATATAGTAAGGAAGATCAGGTTATTGAAATGATACAAGCGGAGAAAACGCTGTCCTATTTCCCGAATATGCATGTGTTTGCAGCTTCCAAGGAAGGCAAGCAGATAAAGTCTGTGACCGCTAAACATATTGAGAATGGAAAAGAGATAGAGTTCTTTTCCCCATTGTTTGTCGATTGCTCCGGAGATGGCAACTTAGGTTATCTGGCGGGTGCCGAATATCGTGTGGGGCGCGAGATGAGGCAGGAAACAAGAGAAACATTAGCTCCGGACAGGCCGGATAATATCGTGTTGGGTGCGACAATTTCATGGAAAAGCAAAGTGATGCCGGCTGAAGTATCATTTCCGAGATGCGAATGGGCGATACAGTTTAATGATGAATCTTGTGAAAAGGTTATTTCCGGTAGTAATTGGTGGGAAAGCGGTTTCCGCTATGACCAAGTAAATGATGCAGAATATATCCGGGATTATCTGTTCCGCGCTATCTATGGAAACTGGGCTTTCCTGAAAAACGACAGTAAGTTTAAGAAAGAATATGCAAACCGGGAACTGGACATGATGACTTACATTGCCGGAAAACGGGAATCACGTCGTCTGGTAGGAGATGTATTCTTTGTACAACAAGATATAGAGAAGGAGTATGTAAGGTATGATGACGCTGTTGTAATAGGAACCTATTCGATAGACCAACATTTCCCGACTCCTAAAAATACATTCTTTTTCCCGGGAGAAGAATTTATTTCAACAATGAAACATTATTTTAATGATCTGGGAACTCCCCGCCGTTATTTGCGTGATGACCAGGTTCCACCTCCTTATCGTATTCCTTACCGTTGCCTCTATTCTGTTAATGTCGATAACTTGTTTATGGCAGGGCGGAACATCAGTGTCTCGCATATTGCATTGTCTTCTACCCGTGTACAAAATACAACCGGGATGATGGGGGAAGTGGTTGCTGCCGCAGCTATTCTTTGCAAGAAATATAATTGCCAGCCGCGTGAAGTATATATTAAACATTTGAAAGAATTATTAGACTCATTAAAATAGGAAAACTATGATGAACAGACGAGCTTTCTTAAAGCAAGCAGGCATTTTCTCGGCTGCAATATTTCTGCCATCCTGTTTGAATAAGGTGAAGGAACAGAAGAAAAATCCATATCTATTAGTCGTTTCTGGCTGGCAGGATGTGAATATTGGGGATATTGCCCATACGCCAGGTTTGCTGCATATTCTGCAAACATATCTGCCTGAAGCAACTATTACCTTGTGGAAACGGAGCAAGAACGAAAAAGTAGAGGCTTTGCTCAAAAAGAATTTTCCTAAGATAGATATTCTTTATGGTAATCCGGATAAAGATTTTACGATTACAGACGGCAGACTATTGGAGGCCATTGATCGTGCGGATGTCTTTATTCACGGTTCAGGGCCGTCGGTTGTTGCGGCTAACTGTTTAGAGGCTTGGCGTAAAATCACGGATAAACCTTTCGGAATTTACGGAACAACTATCCAGGATATCTCACCTTCTCTGAAAAATCTGTTGGAAGATGCTTCGTTTGTTTTCACCCGTGAGACAGCTTCAATCGGGAAACTGAAGGAAGCAGGGATCACGAAGCCTGAAATCCGCTTCGTACCTGATGCAACCTTCGCTCTGAATATTTATGATGAAGAAAGTGCTCGTGCTTTTTTAATTGCTAACGACTTGGAAGACCGTAAATTTATTTGTGTGATTCCCCGTTTGCGAAAGACGCCTTATTGGTTGATTCGGCGCGAGAGTTATACGGAGAGACAAATAGAGGAGACAACGGCATTGAACAATAAGTGGAAGGAAGTCGACCATGCCAAAGCCCGGGAAGCAATCATTCGCTGGGTAAGGAAAACAGGAAATAAAGTTCTTATTTGTCCGGAAATGACTTATCAAGTCGATATAATGGATGAGCTTTTGATTGATCCTCTACCGGATGATGTCAAAAAAAATGTCGTCAAGCGGGGATATTGGTTGCCTGATGAGGCGGCGTCTCTCTATAGCAAAGCTTTTTGTGTTCTCAGCTTTGAATGTCATTCACCTATTATCTCTCTGCGAAATGGGACACCTGCTTTTTATCTTCGCCAGCCGGAAGATACGATAAAAGGGCAGATGTATTATGATTTGGGTTTTGATGAATGGGTGTTTGAGATTAATGATACGACAGGTGAACAGATTGCAGATTGTCTTATGAATGTTTATTCTAACTATGATAATGCGCAGGCATATCGGAGACAGGGTATGGATAAGGCCTCCGAATCATTTGATGTGGGAATAAAAATTGTTTCTCAATTCTTATGAAAAGACTTACATGTTTGAAAGCAAAGGCGTAAGCTTTTGCTGACAAATATGTAAGTCTTCTGTTTAACCATAGTATGGTCTTATTTCTTTTTATCCCAGATAATAGGTGTATTTAGTTTTTTTCGTTACATTAGCACCTGTTTTTAATAACTCGGTTAATGATTAAGAAATAATACCTTATGAAACACTTTCTTTTACTGCTCCTGTCTTTTTTTGCTCCGGTGGTTTGGGCGCAGCAGGTAGAACAATTTAAGCTCTGGCCGGATAAGCCGGAAGCCAGTGAGGCGGAAATCTTTGTTTATCATCCGGCGAAGAGCGGGAAGGCGGCGCCAGCGGTATTGATTTGCCCGGGTGGCGGATATTCAGGGCTGGCGATGGACCATGAAGGGCACGATATGGCGAAGTGGTATGCTTCGAACGGTTTTGTGGGAGTTGTTCTGAAATACCGGATGCCGAAAGGCGTGCATACGATTCCGTTGAGTGATGCAGAGAAGGCGATGTCCCTTATTCGGGGAAATGCAGCCAAATGGAATATTGATACCCATAAAGTTGGCGTTATAGGTTCGTCTGCCGGCGGACATTTGGCCGCATCTCTCAGCACATTGGCTGCGGATGCCAACCGGCCGGACTTTGCGATCCTCTATTATCCGGTGATCAGCTTTGATAAAATGAATACGCACGGCGGTTCCAAGAAGAACCTGCTGGGAAATGATATCGGCAACCAGGAGTTGATCGACCGCTACTCACTCCAGAAACAGGTGGATGACAAGACGCCGAAAACATTGCTTCTGCTGAGTGATGACGATAAGAGCGTTCCGCCGTTGAACTCGATTCTCTATTATACGGCTCTGAACGAACATCATATTCCCGCTTCTCTCTATATGTTTCCCGACGGAGGGCACGGATGGGGCTTCCGGCATAACTTTACATATTACCAGGAAGTGAAAGACCTGATACAGAAATGGCTTAAACATATACAAATCACCGATTAATCCACATACATGATGAAACCGATTACATTATTACTGGCAGCCGGTTCGTTGCTGCTGAGTGCACAAGGCGTTTCTGCGCAGACGGATAAACCCGTGAAGAAGGACTATTGGAATGCAAATACCTTGTTGATCCCGTATCGCCTGCCGCCTGCCCCGGCCGGATATAAGCCGACTTATATCGACTTGGACGGAGACGGCGATCCGGATATCCTGCGTACGGTGACGGCTAACGGTATTCCCGTGCAATGGATCGATGATGACGATGATATGCAATACGGCGACTTGGAAGGCGATACCGATAACGACTGCCTGATGATCGACCGCAACAGGGATGGCATTTACGGCGGTTACGGCGACTTGATTATCGACTGGGTAGGCGAAGATGAGGACGGCAATCCGGCTATGCAGGTCGTTGTCGATAACATCCCCGAGGCAGACCGGATGAAGACCGGTAACGGCCATTATATGTGGGTGATCGACACGGACAAAGACGACGTGTTCAACTACGTCGACTGGAATACCTTTACGCTCCGCTGCTGGATACATAACGGAATCAGCGACTTCTACGAAGATTATCACGGGAAGAGCGCTTTCATGAAGATACACAGCTCGACCGAACGCGTAAACGATGTCCGTATGAACTGGGAGAATCCTTTTCTGTTTTATGATCCCGACAACGACGGGCTGACGGAAATGGCAATCCGTTTCTGTGATACGCCTAAGATTGTGAAGGAAAACGGGCAGGCAAATTCCGTTCTTGCCGGAAGTATCGACTGGGCCTCCATCTCGATAGATATGGATAATGATAATGGTCCGGGCAATGAGTTCGACCTGGATATGACGATCCGCTTCACCGGTCCCGGTTTCAGCTACAAAGACCAGAAACATATCAACAAGAATCTGCGCGGACTTCCCGAAGCCGATACTTTCTTTATGGATGCCCGCTGGCGTCAGTTGCCGGAACTGCTGTATCCGGATCATGATGCCGCCTGGGATCTTACATTCAAGAAAGGAAAATGGGATGAAGCCTGGTTCACGTATGACGAGGATGACGACTGCAACCGCTGGGAACGTGTCGAACTTTATCAGCCGCTCGATCCCTTCAAGGTCGGTAAAGGACAAGGCGGTATCGATAATAACGGCCAGTCGGACCCGGCAGGTGACCGGGGCGAATGGGATTTGGATAACTCCGGCCACGGCCAGTTGTACGTCAGCCCGATAGACGGAAAGATTCATCTTTACGGAGCCGAATGGGGCTGCTGGCGCATAGACCAGAACGCCAAGTTCTACCAGGGAATGGGTGGAATCTATGACGGTTACGGTCCGAAACGTATCGAGACCGAGCCGACAGTGTTCCCGACCGTGAAATATACGGATACGGACAATAACGGCTTCTTCGACCTGATGGAGTTCGATCTGGATGGTGACAAGGTCTTCGAACAGCGCATTTCCATGAAGGAGCTGGGATTGGACGACCGTTGTCCGATCATCAATACCGCTGACATGAAGTATAAAGACTTCCTTGATCTCCAGTCCCAAGTCTCCGACGCGATGTGGAAGAATGCTGAAAAAGCGATTGAAGTAGCGAAAGCCAAGAAGTTGAACACGAAATGGTATGCCCTGATGTTACAGCCGAAGTCTACCCGCGAACGCTATCATTACGGCTTCTGGTTGCAGTTCTATCTGTATAATGACCTGAAGGATTTGGCCGAACGGACAAACGACAAGGCTTTGGCTGGCATGATCGACAAAGCTTATTTGCAGGGCAAATGGGAGCTGATTAAATAATTGAATTAACGAAAGAACAAGAATAGTATGAAAAACATTTCAAGAAGAACCGCCATCAAGACAGTATTGGCAGGCAGTGCAGCAATGGCCGTATCCGGTATGGAAGCAGCCGCTCCCGCGAAGAAGAAGAAAGTGGAGAAACCCGAACCGCTGAAAGGCAATATCCGCCATTCCGTGAGTAAATGGTGCTTCGGCAGTTATCCTCTGGATGAATTTTGTGAGATATGTAAGAATATAGGGATCGAATCGATCGAACTGCTCGACCCGCAGGACTGGCCTGTGGTGCAGAAGCATGGTTTGACTGTTGCCATGTGCCAGGGTGCTGGCTTAGGCATCGACCGCGGTTTCAACGATCCGAAGTTGCATGACGAACTGGTTGCCAGCTACGAGAAAGTGATTCCGATGGTGGCCGAGGCTGGATTGACCAACCTGATCTGTTTCTCCGGACGCCGCAACGGCCTGACCGACCTGCAAGGATGGGAAAACTGTGCGCAAGGGTTGAAGCGCCTGATGCCGTTGGCAGAGAAGCACAATGTCGTGTTGACGATGGAGCTTCTCAATAGCGTAGGACATAAGGATTACCAGTGCGATCATACGATTTGGGGTGTCGAGCTGTGCCGCCGTGTCGGCTCTCCCAACTTCAAGCTGCTGTATGATATTTACCATATGCAGATAATGGAAGGGAACATCATCGAGAACATCCGCAAATACCACGAATACTTCTCCCACATTCATACCGGAGGCAATCCCGGACGTGCGGAGATCGACGAAACGCAGGAACTTTACTATCCCGCCATCATGAAGGCGGTTGTGGAAACCGGCTACAAGGGTTTCGTCGGACAGGAGTTTGTCCCGAAGCAGGAAGACAAGATCGCTTCACTTGAAAAATGTATTCGTATTTGCGATGTATAAACGAATGAATATGAAGAGAGTTGCTATTTATCCCCTATTGCTGATCTTCGCCTTGTGCGGGTGTAAAGGAAAGACGGATACCGCTTCGGTGGAGAACGCTTTTAAGCCCGGAGAAATCTGGCCGGACAATAACGGCGTGCATATCAATGCCCACGGAGGCGGAATGTTGCAGCAGGGCGACACCTATTATTGGTTTGGCGAACATAAGACGGAAGGTGAAGCGGGCAACCGCGCTTTAGTCGGTGTGCACTGCTATTCTTCCAAAGACCTGTATAACTGGAAAGACGAGGGAATCGCCTTGTCTGTCTCGGAAGATGAATCCAGCCCGATTGTAAAAGGCTGTATCCTGGAACGTCCGAAGGTGATCTTTAATAAGAAGACAGGCAAATATGTGATGTGGTTCCATCTCGAACCGAAAGGTGCGGGCTATGCGGGAGCCAAGAGCGGTGTTGCCGTGAGCGACAAGGTCACAGGACCTTACACGCTGCTTTCCGCCGACCGTCCGAATGCCGGCTTCTGGCCGAAGAATGTGCTGGAGATCCATAAAGGCAAGGTGCCCGAAGAGGCAAAGAACGGTTTCGGTGGCGGCGACCTGCCTGCGCATCCCGATACGCTGAACCTGTTAGGCCGCGACTTCGAGAACGGACAGATGGCACGCGATATGAACCTGTTTGTAGACGATGACGGGAAGGCTTATCATATCTATGCTTCGGAGGATAACAGCACGTTGCATATTTCCGAACTGACGGACGATTACACCGCTTGTTCCGGCAACTACGCCCGCTTCTTTGTCGGTCGCTTTATGGAAGCGCCTGCCATGTTCAAGAAAGACGGCAAGTATTACCTGATCATGTCCGGCTGCACCGGTTGGGCGCCGAATCCGGGACGTTCTGCTGTCGCTTCCTCTATCTGGGGGCCTTGGGAAGAGCTGGCCAATCCCTTTGTGGGAGCCGATTCGGAAACCTCTTTCCATTCACAGAGCACATATGTGTTGCCTGTTCCCGGAAAACCCGGACAATTCATCTATATGGGCGACCGCTGGACACCCCAAAACGCCATAGACGGCCGCTACATCTGGCTCCCTATCCGCTTCGAAGGCGATCAGCCTGTTATCGAATGGAAGGATAGCTGGAAATATTAGATATGTTTTGTGCGGCTGCATTCAAACTTTCACTACTTTTGCAGCCGCATAAAACAAACAAGAATGAAACCAACATTGTCAATTAAGTCTAACCCTTTTTCGGTTAGAGAATTAAAGGATTACCTGGGCATTGCCTTAGGTATGATTTTGTACGGTATAGGATGGACCGTTTTCCTGTTGCCGAACGATTTGCCATCGGGAGCTGTTCCGGGTATCGCCTCTATTATTTACTGGGGGACAGGTTTGCCCGTACAGTACACTTACTTTGCCATTAACGGCTTTTTACTGTTGCTTTCGTTGAAGATCTTAGGATGGAAGTTCAGTGTGAAGACAGTGTTTGCGGTTTTTGTTCTGACGTTTTTCCTTTCCGTGATACAACAATTGACTGCCGGACTCCAACTGTTGCAGAACCAGCCCTTTATGGCCTGTATTCTGGGCGCTATCTTTTGTGGTGGCGGTATCGGTGTCGCTTTCGCGTCGAACGGCAGCACGGGCGGGACGGATATCATTGCGGCGATCGTCAACAAATACCGGGATGTCAGCCTGGGACGTATGATTATGTTCTGCGATATGATTATTATTGCATCCAGTTATTTTGTGTTGCACGATCTGGAGAAGGTGGTTTACGGGTATGTGACGCTGTTTGTCACCGGCTACATGATCGACCAGGTGGTCAACAGCTCCCGCCAGTCAGTCCAGTTCTTTATCATTTCCAATAAATATGAAGAGATCGGAAGGGAGATTAATGCCTTGCACCGTGGCGTGACTGTGATCGACGGGACAGGACTTTACACAGGGAAATCGGTAAAGATGATGTTCGTGTTGGCAAAAAAGAGCCAGTCCAATACGATCTTTCAGATCATCAATGATATCGACCCGCGGGCCTTTATTTCCCAGAGTGCCGTTATCGGTGTGTATGGCGAAGGCTTCGACCATTTGAAAGTAAAGAGTAAATCATAAATTGACAGATTGTCAAAAAGTCAAATCCGGCAGGGTTTCCTTTGCGTGTAGCAGGGAATCTGCCGGATTTTTTTGTATAATCGATTCTCGCGGACTTAAGGTTTGACATTCTGCTACCGGGATGGGAGAACGGATATCTTTTTGCTTCGGGGAACGGTTTTCATAGGCATGCGGTTGGAAGGCGTGGTCATTATCTGTTCTGATATCCGGCAAAATGATAATCTGGAAAGGACTGCCGGGAGAAGCCTTCCAGAGAAAACAACACGGTTACAGTCACTTATTTCTCCGAAAATAGTGACTTCTTAGCATAAAAGCAGTGGCTTTCGGGTATAAAAGAAGGTACCTTCGGGGGAAAAAGTGCTTATGTTTGTGGAAAAAGATGCCTGTCTTTTGGCAAATGGGTGGGCATCCGTTGGCAAATGGATCGGCATGTAATCGGAAATGGGTCTGCATGTAATGGAAATTGCCTGCCGGGGGAGGCTGGAAGGGGCGCTTGGGTAAGAAGGCGTGTTAGCGGAGGGGGCGGATTTGAAGCAAGATGATAGCAGAAGATGGGAAACGGTATCTTTTGGACGATTGTAGGGGATGTGTTAAAATTCCTATTTATAGCGTCTGTGTCCTGGCGGGCTTGACCCGCCATCTCATCCTAATTACTGTAAATCAGTTTAGTATGAGGTTGCGGGTCAAGCCCGCAATGACACGCTAAAACGTTAAAACTTACTTTTGACACATCCCCGTTGTGTTACGGTTCCATGACCACCTCGATCCGGTTGCCCTGTCCGATCAACTTCTTGGCAAATGCCTGAATCTTGGCGGGGGTGATGCCTTGCAGTGTTTCGACATATTGCGTTTCGCCGTTGAATCCGCGGAAATAGTAATTGTCTAATGTCGTCAGCCAATAGACGTTTTCTTGCAGGTTCTCGCATGCCGTTTCAGGATATTGTCCTGGCTCTTCTTGAAATCTTCTTCACGCGGACCGGACTCGGTGATGTTTGTCAGCTCGGTGCGGACGATCTCGTTCATCTTTTCCCGTTTGGCCGGGTCCGTATCGAAGTAGGCCTGCAGGAAGGTTTGTCCTTCCGGGAAGGAAGATATCTGTGCGGAAGTCTGTACTCCGTAGGTGCCGCCTTCGTCTTCGCGTACCTTTTCCATATATACGAGATCGAGGATTTGTTTCAGCATAGTAGCCGTCTGGATGTTTTCCAGGTTGTAATCCATCTGCCCGGACCAGAAGTTGACAATCGATGCTTTCGGTGTCTCTAACTGACGCTTGAAGATATTCGTGTACTCGCCTTTGCGGATGGCCGGGACTTCGGCGGGATTGCCTTTCTCGACGCGTCCTTTGGCGGGCAGCGTTGCCAGGTATTGTTCGATGTAGGGACGGATACTGTCCATATCAATGTTGCCGACAAACGTAAAGACGAAGTCGGAAGCGTCTGCAAACCGTTCCTTATACATCTCCATAATGCGCGGGTAACTGATGTTGCGGAAGTCGTCAGCCGTGATGCGGGCTGCACGCGGATTATTCTTGTAAATGGCCTCTGTCAGCGTGTCGCTGAATGCGACCATCGGGTTCAATTGCAGGTTCTTCAACTGTGCGATCATACGGCCTTCAAAAGAGGTGTAAGCCTCTTCGTCCATGCGCGGCGCCGTGAAGTTGAGGTAAACCAGTTCGAACAGCGTCTTCAGGTCGGACGGGGCGGCATAACCGTTTACGTTTTCCGTATTCAGGCCGATGGAAGGGGAGCAGGAGACTTTCTTTCCCGCCAGGACCTTGTTCAGGTCGGTTGCCGAGAAGTTGCCGACTCCGCCGAGCGTGATCACGTCGTTGAATACCTTCAGGTTATCGATGTCCTTTGCTCCGAACAAGGTGCTGCCGCCGGGACTGGTTGCCGTCATCAGGATTTCGTCTTTCTTGAACTCCGTATGTTTCAGTACGACTTTGATGCCGTTGCCGAGTGTAAGGACTGTTGCGCCGAACAGCGGGTCTGTTTTTGTCTCTTTGATCTGTCCGGGTGCGGGCAGTCCGGGAATCAACGGTTCGTTGGAAACCGTCTCTTCGTAAGGTTCGACAGGCAACTGCTGCGCCTGCATGAAGTCCTCGAGCAGTTGCGCTTCGGTCGGGTATTTCATGCCTTCCTTGTCCGGACCGGTCAGGCCGATTACAATATTTTTATCACCGATCAGATCCTTTACGTACTGGTTAACCTGTTCAACCGGTATTTGCGGAGCGATTCCGCTGATCAGCTGGTATTCCGTTTCGATGCCCGGAATATAACCTCCGTCGGTAAAATGGCGGACATATTCGTTGGTGAAGGAACGGTTCTTCTGTTTGTCGCGGTCGTTGAACAGCGATTCGTATTGTTTCAGCACATTGATACGGGCGCGATCGTATTCGGAGGCCGTGAAGCCGTAACGTTTCACCCGTTCTGTCTCTGTCACGAGTGCGTCGAGCGCTCTTTTCAGGCCGCCTTCTTCTACTAAGGCGGCAACCGTGAAGGCACCTTTTGTCTTGGCGATCATGAAGTCGCCATCCGAAGCCTGTGCAGCGACAAAAGGAGGATTCGCCTTTTGCATCATCTCGGCAAAGCGTTCGTTTATCATTGTTTCGATCACATTTTCCATGTAATCTTTCATCAGTCCGGCGGCTGTCGCATACAGTTCGCGCGGCATCTTGTCATGCTTGTAGAAAATGGAGAGGATGATATTGGAAGCCTCCTTATCTTTAGCGATGGAGACAAGCGGTTTGTCGTTGTCCGCCACCTCCGTGTATTCGCGCTTGGCGGGGTTGACCGGAGCAGGGATATCGGCAAAGATGCGCTTTACTGCGGCCTCTACCTGGTCAACGTCTATATCGCCCACAATGATGATTCCCTGCAAGTCCGGACGATACCATTTCTTATAGTAAGCCCGGAGCTCGTCCGGTTTGAAGTTATTGATGACGTCGATTGTTCCGATCGGCATCCGGTGTGCGTATTTATTGTCTGGGAACATCTTCGGAAGCTGCTGTTCCCAGATACGCGCCTGTGCGTCCTGCCGCGTGCGCCATTCCTCCCGGATCACGCCGCGTTCCTTCTCTATGGCCGTGTCTGCAAGCGTGATGAAGCCCGACCAGTCGTGCAGGATCAGGAGACAGGAGTCGACGACGCTCTCACGTGTGACCGGAGCGTTCATGATCATATAGACTGTTTCGTCGAAGCTTGTGTAAGCGTTGAAGTTCTCGCCTCCGCGCATCCCGACGCTCTCGGTGAACTCGTCCATGCCGTGACCGGGAAAATTCAGGGTCCCGTCGAACGCCATATGCTCGAGGAAGTGTGCCAGTCCGCGCTGGTTTTCATCTTCGAGGATGGAGCCTACGTTCTGGGCGATAAAGAAATCCGCGCGGTCTTTCGGCTGCGCATTGTGGCGGATATAATAGGTTAGTCCGTTATCTAACTTCCCGTATCTGACTTTCGGGTCTACGGGCAACGGCTGGAGCTGCGGTTGCTGGGCTGCCAGTTGGAAGGCGGCGAGTATCCAAAGGAGACATCCGATGGAGAGAATCTGTCTGATCTTCATATCACTTATTTTCTTATTGTCAAGAGGCGACAAATGTAACAGTTTTTTATTACAACAGACATAATACTAAAAACGTTTGCCTTTATTTAGGAAAAAACTGGGAAGAATGCTTTTCTGTAAGAAAAAAATATCTATTTTTGTGAGGTTGTTGTTTTAATGTGCACGCAAACATTAATAATTTATCTAATATATTTACCATGAAATCAGATGACATTTCACGCCGCTCGTTTCTGAAACGGGCATTTGCTCTTTCTGCTGCTACAGCAATTCCTTCTTTCTGGATTCCGTCGAAAGCCAATGGAATGCCGGGTGTTCCTTTCGTTAGCGCTAACGAAAAAGTAAGAATTGCTTTTATCGGTATCGGTAATCGTGGAGGCGAGATCGCACAAGAACTGTATAAAACCGGTCTTTGCGAAGTCGTAGCCCTTTGCGATGTGGATATGGGTGCACCTCATACCCAGAAACTTATTTCCATGTTCCCGAAGGTTCCGCGCTTCCAGGATTTCCGCCAGATGTTCGACAAGATGGCTGATAAGATCGACGCTGTGACAGTCGGTGTGCCTGACCACGCCCATTTCCCGATCACAATCGAGGCTATGGCTCATGGAAAACACGTGTATGTAGAAAAACCGATGGCCCGCACCTTCCAGGAAATCGAACTGATGATGAAGGCCGAAAAGAAATTCGGTGTCGTAACCCAGATGGGTAACCAAGGACACTCCGAAGCTAACTACTTCCAGTTTAAAGCATGGAAAGAAGCCGGTTTGATCAAAGACGTAACAGCTATCACGGCTCACATGAACTCTCCGCGCCGCTGGCATAACTGGAACCCGAACATCAAGCATATGCCGATGGGCGAACCGGTTCCCGAAACATTGGATTGGAATACTTGGTTAGGTGTTCGTCCGTTCCACGAATATAACCACGATTATCATTTGGGACAGTGGCGTTGCTGGTATGACTTCGGTATGGGTGCGCTGGGTGACTGGGGAGCTCACATCCTCGATACGGCTCATCAATTCCTGGATCTCGGCTTGCCGACAGAAATTAACCCGCTGTATCTGAAAGATCACAATCCGTTCTTCTATCCGATGTCTTCCCGTATCCTCTTCCGTTTCCCGGAAAGAAAAGATATGCCGAGCGTAGATGTTACCTGGTATGACGGTTTGGACAATATTCCTCCTGTTCCTGAAAACTATGGTTCTTCGGATGTAGACCCGAATATCCCGACTGTTGCCGGTGGTAAACTGCAGCTGACTAAACTGAACCCGGGTAAGGAAATCTATACAAAGACATTAACATTCAAGGGTGGTTCTCACGGCAGCACATTGTCTGTAATTCCTGATAAGGTAGCTAAGGATATGAATCCGACATTGCCTGAATATCAGAAGAGTCCGTCCAACCACTACGCAAACTTCCTGTTGGCTTGCCAGGGTAAGGAACAGACCCGTTCTCCGTTCCATATCGCCGGTCCGTTGAGCCAGGTATTCTGCTTGGGTGTATTGGCACAGCGCATGAACCGTAAGATCGTATTCGACCGCGACCTGAAACAGATCGTGAACGATCCTGTTATGAACCAGATGCTGGTAGGCGAAATGCCGCGCCAGGGTTGGGAAGAATACTATAATATCTAAAAGATAGTTTCTAAGATCGTTATTAGTAACGGTTGATTATTTTTGAGAAGGCAAGCTTGTCGGGTAAGCTTGCCTTTCTTTTTGTTTATCGGAAATCCCTGCCGATTCTCGTTTGAAAACTCTATCTTTGCACCCGTAATACGCATAGGGAACATGAGTATATTTGAAGGATACGTGGGCATTCGGTTATGGGACGGGCAGTTGGTGGACGATGTGATCTTCTCGCTGCTCTTATTCCTGTTTATTGTTTTTGCCTTTGTGTTCCGGCTGAATTTCCAACTGTTTGTGAAGATGTTGAAAGACGCTTTCCTGGTGAAGGAAAGGCAGAACCTGTTTGATGGCGTAGCCGGGAAAAGCGATTTCTTTTTCCGCAACTTTATGACGTTCCAGGTTTTATTTCTTTGCAGTATTGCCCTGATTGCCATCGGACGGATATACGGGATTGTCAGTTATGTGGAATGGAGGGAAGTCTTGTGGACATTCTGCACGATCTTTTGCGTGCTGTTCCTGTTCTATCAGTTCAAGCAAAGTTGTTACTTTTTGTTGGGCAGCGTGTTTGCCGATCCGAATAAATACCGGCTATGGAAAACAAGTTATAATGCCATAATGGGGATTTGGGGCGTCTCTCTGTACGTCCCGGTGCTGTGGTTAGTGTTTGTCGGGACTCACGTGACAATACCTGTAGTTATGTTTTGTATTCTTTATATTTTGTGTCGTTTTGTAATAATTTATAAGACAATACGGATATTTCACAAGAAAAGCACTGGTTTATTATATATTAGTTTGTACCTTTGCACCCAAGAAATTTTACCTCTGGTATTTTTGTACGAAGGTATGGTTTATTTGTATAACTTTATCGAGACAAGTACTCTATGGCATTGAACATCAAAAAGTTGCTGGTATCACAACCGAAGCCTGCATCCGAGAAGTCCCCGTATTTCGACATCGCAGAGAAGTATGGAGTAGAGATCGACTTCCGTCCTTTCATCAAAGTAGAACCCCTTACGTCTAAGGAGTTCAGACAGCAGAAAATTTCTATTCTGGATCATACGGCTGTTGTTTTTACGGCTCGTACGGCAATCGACCATTTCTTCCACTTGTGTGAAGAATTGCGCGTTACTATTCCTGAAACGATGAAGTATTTCTGTATGACGGAAGCTATCGCAGTATATTTGCAGAAGTATATTGTGTATAGAAAGCGTAAGATCTTTTTTGGACAGAGCGGCAAGCTGGATGATCTGGTTACTGTTATCGGCAAGCATGCAAAAGAAAAGTATCTTGTGCCCGTTTCAGACGTGCATAAAGATGATTTGTTGACTATGTTGGAAGCAAAGAAGATTAACTACACGAAAGCTGTTATGTACCGCACCGTAAGCAATGACTTCTCGAAGGATGAGAAGTTTGACTATGATATGCTGGTATTTTTCAGTCCTTCCGGAATATCCTCTTTGTTGAAAAACTTCCCGAACTTCAAGCAAGAAGATATAAAGATCGGATGTTTCGGCCCGACGACAGCCAAAGCGGTGAAAGACGCCGGTTTGCGTCTGGATGTGGAAGCACCGACTACCGAAGCTCCGTCGATGACGGCTGCCCTGGAATTGTATCTGAAAAAAGAGATGGGTAGTAACAAAAAGAATGGTAAATAGAAGGTACACCCTTTCAAAAGAAGAGCGCCTGTCGTGGAAACGTTACATTGACCTGTTGTTTGAAAAAGGGCAATCGTTTGTAGCGTTTCCACTGCGGGTTGTTTATTTACCGGTGGAAGAGGAGGCGTTGGTTCCCGTCTCCATCATGATAAGTGTCCCCAAAAAGAAATTCAGACGCGCCGTCAAGCGAAACCTGATCAAGCGTCAGGTGCGCGAGGCCTACCGGGTGCGTAAATATGAACTGATCGATCCGCTGACAGAAAAAAACAAGCGTATGCTGGTGGCATTCCTGTATCTGGATAAGGAGATTCATCCTTTTGCCGATATAGAGAAAGCGATGACGAAAGCATTGAATGTACTTCGCAACAAAGAATAATGAAGCGTTTCTTTACCACTCTTCTGTTGTTGCCGGTCTATTTCTATAAATATTGTATCTCTCCCATGACGCCGGCATCGTGCAGGTACACACCTACTTGTTCCGAATATGCCGTGCAAGCTCTCAAGAAACATGGTCCCATAAAAGGACTGTATCTGGCAGTCAAACGTATTCTTCGCTGTCATCCCTGGGGCGGTAGCGGTTATGATCCTGTTCCATAAAGAATGGTTTATTACGATATACATACGCATAGCCAGCCCGTTCATCCGGAAGATGTCGCGATTGTCAACTGCCTCGTTCCCGCGCTCGACGCGGGATCGCATTCGCGACAGGCCATATCGTCATTCGGAAAAGAGGATACAGCCGGTTGTTTGAGCGATCCCGCGTCAAGCGCGGGAAAGGGGGAACTCCATTCCATCGGCATTCATCCCTGGTATATATATAATGTAGAGGAACAGCTTGCCGGACTTGAACAGCAGGCCATGCTTCCGGGTGTCGTCGCAATCGGCGAAGCGGGTTTGGACAAGCTGGCGGAAGCGCCGTTGGAACGTCAGCAGGAAGTCTTTAAAGCGTCGGCAGCTTTGGCCGAAAGTCTCGGCGTCTTTTTAATCATACACTGCGTCAAAGCCTGGGACGAACTGATCGCCCTGAAGAAAGAACTCAAACCCCGTATGCCCTGGGTCATCCACGGCTTTCGTGGCAATGCCATATTGGCCGGGCAACTGATCCGTCAAGGTTTTTACCTTTCTTTTGGCGAGCACTTCAATCCGGCAGCCGTGCGCATAGCCTGGCCGGACCGTTTATTTGCCGAAACCGACGACCGCGAAACCGATATCCGCACCGTCTACGATCACCTCTCAGCCTCCCTGGATCTTCCGCTGGAGCGGTTTGCCGCGCAAGTCGCGGAGAACGTTCATAACGTCCTGCATTTATCATAAATCACTGTTATTCCCTAATTTTCAATTTTCAATTCTCCATTTTCAATTATAAAGTCGTACCTTTGCCGCCATTCAATTAATACTATAATCTAAAACGATGAATTTTGTTGAAGAATTAACATGGAGGGGCATGATTGCTGATATGATGCCCGGAACAGAAGAACAGTTGCAAAAAGAGATGACTTCTGCTTATGTAGGTATCGACCCGACGGCTGATTCATTGCATATCGGTCACCTGGTGTCGGTTATGATGCTGAAACATCTCCAGCGTGCAGGACACCGTCCGATTGCCCTGGTCGGTGGAGCTACCGGTATGATCGGCGACCCTTCAATGAAGTCGGCTGAACGTAACCTGCTCGATGAAGCGACGCTTCGTCATAACCAGGATAGCATTAAGAAGCAGTTGGCTAAGTTTCTGGATTTCGATTCGGACGCGCCTAATGCTGCGAAGTTGGTAAACAACTACGACTGGATGAAGGATTATTCTTTCCTGAACTTTATCCGTGATATCGGTAAGCATATTACCGTTAACTATATGATGGCTAAGGAATCCGTTAAAAAACGTCTGAGCCGCGAATCGTCTGTCGGCATGTCGTTCACGGAGTTCTCTTACCAGCTGTTGCAGGGATACGACTATATGTACCTGTTCGAACACGAAGGCTGCCGCCTGCAGATGGGAGGAACAGACCAGTGGGGTAACATCACGACCGGTACGGAGTTGATCCGTCGTAAGTTAGGCGGTGAAGCGTTTGCCCTGACCTGCCCGTTGATTACGAAAGCCGACGGTGGCAAGTTCGGTAAGACCGAGTCCGGAAACGTATGGCTGGACCGTCGTTATACCTCTCCTTACAAATTCTATCAGTTCTGGCTGAACGTAAGCGATGCTGATGCTGCCAAATACATCAAAATATTTACCGATCTGCCTAAGGATGAAATCGAGGCCCTGATCAAAGAGCAGGAAGAAGCTCCGCATCTCCGTCCGTTGCAGAAACGTCTGGCAAAGGAAGTGACTGTCATGGTTCATTCCCAGGAAGATTACGATGCTGCGGTTGAGGCTTCCAATATCCTGTTCGGAAACTCTACTTCGGAAGCTTTGAAACATTTGGACGAACAGACCTTGTTGGATGTGTTCAACGGTGTTCCCCAGTTTGAGGTTTCACGCGACGAACTGAGCGCCGGCGTGAAAGCGATCGACCTGTTCACCGAAAAAGCTGCTATTTTCCCTTCTAAGGGTGAAATGCGCAAGCTGGTTCAGAGCGGTGGCGTCAGTGTAAATAAGGAAAAGTTGGCAGACCAGGATATGGTGATCGACTGCTCTTCTCTGCTGGATGAGAAATATTTATTGGTTCAGAGAGGTAAGAAGAACTACTATTTGCTGATTGCAAAGTAAGATTTTCGTGCGAAAACGCTTGCAAGGTAAGATTTTATTCTTACCTTTGCATCGCTTTAAATAAAGCGCCGGATTGTCTCATGGTGTAATGGTAGCACTACAGTTTTTGGTTCTGTCTGTCGAGGTTCGAATCCTCGTGAGACAACACACAGAAAGAAAAAGGTTTGGAACGGAAGTTCGAACCTTTTTTCTTTTCTGGCAACAGGAATGCCTTTCCTGTATCATTTCTGCATATTTAATTCCCAAATTTGTAAGTAACAGATGGATAGATATCGATATATTTGTACGATTGATATCGTGAACACTCCGTTAATCTTAATGTTATGAAGTATTTTTGTCTGCTACTCTCTTTCCTTTTAGGATTTGCCGCTTCTGTTTCCGGGCAGGAAAGAATGTCCGTCTGTAATCTTCGGTGTGAATATCTGGAAGAGCCGATTGCGGTAGAGAATGAAAAGCCTTTGCTGGGCTGGCAGTTGCAGTCGTCGGAACAGACAAAAAACCAGACAGCCTATCGTATCCTGGTGGCAAGTTCCCCATCGCTACTTACGGATAAGCAAGCCGACTTCTGGGATTCCGGGAAAGTGATTTCTTCATCTTCCAATCAGATCGAGTATAAGGGTAAACCTCTTGAATCGAGGCAGACGCTTTACTGGAAAGTAATGGTTTGGGATGAGAAAGAGAAACCATCTTCGTGGAGCGGTACGGGGAAATGGACGATGGGGCTGTTGAAACCTTCCGACTGGAAAGCTCGTTGGATCGGAAGTCAGGAAGACCGCTACCCTGATTCGACTTTGACTTATCCCGCCCCCTATATCCGTAAAGGATTCCGAATCAGCAAGCCGGTCAAACAGGCAAAAGTCTATATCTGTGGATTGGGGTTCTATGAGATGTATCTCAATGGAACAAAAGTGGGAGATCAGGTATTGGCTCCCGCCGTTACCAACTATGATCGCCGTCCGCTAAAGAAGATGCTTTATTTCTTTGACGACCAGTCTGCACAGCGGGTTCTTTATAATACATTCGATGTTACTTCTTTGTTGCAGAAAGAAGACAATACGGTCGGTGTCCTGTTGGGAAACGGGTGGTATAACCAGCGTGACCGGACGGTGGAAGGCTGTATGTGGTACGATACGCCTCGTTTATTATGCCAGTTGGAAATAGAATATGCCGATGGCTCGACGGAAATGATTGGCTCGGATGGTAGCTGGAAAACAACTGCCGGCCCTTTATTGCATGATGCCATATTTACCGGCGAAGTGTATGATGCCCGCCTGGAACTCGATGGCTGGAACCGGAACGGATATGATGATTCTTCCTGGAAGAATGTTCTTATAATGAGAGCGCCGACAGATCGTTTACATGCCCAGCTTGCCCCTTATGACAGAGTTGTCAGGACGTTGAAACCGGTGCGTTGGAAACAGAAAACCGATTCCACTTATTGGTTTGTCTTTCCGGAAATGGTTTCCGGTTGGGCGCAGATTAATGTGGAGGGGAATGCCGGCGATCAGGTCAAGCTCCGTTTTGTAGGAGAAGAGAATGATGATTTTGGACAAGTGGACTCCTATACCTTGCGGGGGAACCGGAAAGAACAATGGGAACCGCGTTTTACCTGGCATACTTTCCGCTATATCGAAGTTACATCCCGCCGGGTCAAGATAGATGAAAACAGTCTGATTGCGAAGGTTGTACATACGGATGCGAAGCCTGCCGGTAGTTTCAGTTGCTCGAATGAGCTGTTCAACAAGATAAACGAAGTCTATCTGCGGACGCAGACGAATAACTTTCATGGCAGTATCAGCAGTGATTGCCCGCACCGGGAACGTCTGGCTTATACCGGAGATGCACAAGTGGTCGTGGAAAGTTCCCTTCTTTCGTTCGATATGACTCAATTCTATCGGAAATGGTTTGACGATATGGAAGATGCCCGGAACAGAAAGAGTGGCTATGTCCCGCATACCGCTCCGTTTGGAGGCGGTGGCGGTGGTCCGGCATGGGGCTCGGCCTATGTGATTATGCCTTGGGCTTATTATTGCTATTACGGTGACACTGCTTTGCTAAGCCGGCATTATAGAGGAATGAAACAATGGGTATCTTATCTCGGCACACGAACGGATGAGCGGGGAATCGTCGTCCGGGAAGAGCCGGACGGCTGGTGCTTGGGGGATTGGTGTGCGCCGGGGAAAAAGATGGAACTTCCGGAAGCCCTGGTTAATACGGCTTACTATTATCATTCGGCATCCTTGATGTCGAATGTGGCGGCAGCTTTAGGAAAAGGAGAAGACAAACAAGATTTTGACCGGCTGTGTACGAAGATTAAACAAGATTTTAATGCCGTCTTTTTCAATCCCGTGACCAATCATTATTGGGAAGGCAGACAGGGGGCAGATGTCTTTCCGCTGGCTTTCGGGATGGTCCCGGAAGAGAAGAAGGAGGCTGTGTTCAACGCCTTGCTTGCCCATCTGGAAAGTATCGGGAATCACTTCGATACGGGAATTATGGCGACTCCTTTATTGTTGCAGGTCCTGACAGATAACGGGCGTAGCGATATCGCGTTCCGGTTGATGAACCAGCGGGATATACCGGGATTCGGTTATGTGATGGACGACCGTTACTCTTGCCTGTGGGAACGGTGGGAAGGAAAAGCCTCCCGTTGCCATCCTATGTTCGGAAGCGTAGTAGCCTGGTTCTATAATACGCTTGCCGGCATCCGTTATGATGAAACGAAGCCGGGGATGAAGCATATTATTATAGCTCCCCAACCTGCAGGCGATCTTACTTATTGCCGGGGCACATATCAATCCCTTTATGGACAGGTCTGTTCCGACTGGCGGATCCAGGAGGGGAAATTTGAATTGACGGTCGAAGTGCCGGTGAATGCAACTGCAACAGTTATCCTTCCCGATGGAAAGAAATATCCGGATGTCGGAGCGGGAGTCCATCGGTTTACGGCTTTTGGCTATGCAGTGGATAATAATGGTGTGCGGGAAGTGGCTCCCGATGCCTCTCTTCTGGCCCGTAAATGGGATGCTAACTGGATATCCTGTCCACAGGTTTCTCTTTATGATTATGGGGTTTATCATTTCCGGAAGAGCTTCCAGCTGGATAGTAAACCGGAATCCTTTGTGATAAATGTCTCGGCGGACAACCGTTACCGGCTTTTTGTGAACGGGACGCCTGTCTGCTATGGACCGGCGCGTGGAGATTTGAACCACTGGTATTTTGAAACGGTAGATATCTCTTCTCTGTTGAAAGAAGGAAAAAATACGCTTGCCGCGATTGTCTGGAATGCTGGACGTTATACGCCGGGAGCGCAGATGACGTTGAAGACCGGTCTGATTGTGCAGGGAAATACAGCCCGTGAAGCGGTTGTCAATACCGGTCGGGGCTGGAAAGTCTATCAGAATCCGGCCTATGCCCCTTCTGTTGAGAACCGGCAGGATGTGGGTTGCGCCGATATTGTGGATGCCTCTTTATATCCTTGGAATTGGGAAACGGCGGACTATGATGACAGTGCATGGAAAGAGGTTGTGTCGTTGGGACGCGGGCAGCCTTACGGGGTCGGGACCGGGTATGACTGGGTGTTGTGCCGGCGCGATATCCCTCTGATGGAAGACTCCTTGGTGCGGATGCAGACAATCCGGCGTTCGGAAGGATTGACTGTTTCTTCTGCATTTCTAAAGGGAAACGCCCCGATGACGGTTCCGGCCAACCGGAAAGTCACGCTGCTGATCGACCAGTCCTATCTGACGAATGCTTATCCGGAACTGAAAGTGTCGGGAGGCAAGGGCAGCGAGATACGGATGCGGTATAGCGAAGCTTTGTATAAGGACGGGCAGAAAGGAAACCGCAACGATATAGAAGGGCGCGAGGTAGGCGGATTTACGGATAAATTCTATCCCGATGGAGGACGCGACCGGGTGTTCCGTCCGTTGTGGTTCCGTACCTACCGTTACCTGCAAGTCGAAATCGAGACGAAAGGGGAACCACTTACGTTATTGGATCTTTATGGAATGTACACCGCCTATCCGTTCAAGGAGAATGGCAGCTTCAGTAGTGACCAGCCGGATTTGCAAAAGATATGGGAGGTCGGTTGGCGTACAGCCCGGTTGTGTGCGAACGAGACCTATTACGACTGTCCGTATTACGAACAACTGCAATATGTGGGTGATACGCGCATCCAGGCATTGATTTCCCTCTATGTGGATGGTGACGACCGGTTGATGCGGAAGGCAATCAAGATGTTCGACTATTCCCGTTCGTATGAGGGGATTACGACCAGCCGCTATCCGAGCCGGGTGCCGCAATACATCCCGCCTTTCTCGCTCTATTGGATTAATATGGTGCACGATTACTGGATGTACAGGGATGATCCTGCTTTTGTGAAAAACTGTATGCCGGGTGTCAAGAGCGTGTTAGAATGGTTTACAAGCAAGATCGATCCGGAGACGGGTATCCTGGGACCGGTGCCTCACTGGAACTTCATCGACTGGCCGAAACAGTGGCCCTGGAACAATGACCAACCGCTTGGCGGGACTCATAAAGCTGCTATGACAGGTGGTTCTTCCATTCTTTCCCTTCAACTGGCTTATACCTTGAAGGATGCGATCGAGTTGCTGAAAGAATTTGGCGAAACCGATTTGGCCCGTTCTTACGAAAAAGTCTATCAATCCTTATGCCGTCATACTTGGGATAAATGTTGGAATGAAGGAAAACAGATGCTTGCGGATGATCCGGATGAAGCAAGTTACAGCCAGCACGCCAATATCATGGGCATACTTTCGGATGCCGTCCCGCAGGAGAAGCAACAAGCGCTGTTCAATAAGCTGAATACGGACCCTTCTTTGATACAGGCGACTTTCTATTATCGCTTTTACCTGTTCCGTGCTCTGAAAAAGGTCGGATTGGCAGACCACTACACGGAAATGTTGAAACCCTGGCAGGATATGCTGGCAATCGGATTGACTACGTTTGCGGAAAACCCGGAACCGACCCGTTCGGACTGTCATGCCTGGAGCGCAAGCCCTGTCTATGATTTCCTGGCTACCGTCTGTGGTGTGGAGCCGGCCGAACCGGGATTCCGCTCGGTGCGTGTCGCCCCTCATTTGGGATCGTTGAAGCAAATCGAAGGAAAAATCCCTCATCCGGCAGGCATCATCGAAGTCAGTTTGAAGAAGAGCGGAAAAGGACTTTCCGGTACGGTCACTTTGCCGGCCTCCCTGACCGGGACATTCGTCTGGGGCGGACAGGAGATAAAACTTGCCGGTGGTAAGAATGAAGTGAAGACTCAATGACCGGTTCGGTTTTCCTTACTGTGACATACAGCGCGCCAAACACAGGGACAAAGAAGCGGCAACCCTATAAAACGACAAAGTCCCGGAAGTGTTACCATCTTCCGGGACTAATCTTTTGTATGCTTTCGTCCTTCACAGGGCTACCGGCTACATTGAACTTTTAATTCAATTACTTTAGTATTATTAATATTAAACTTGACCGCTTGTTCGCCTGTCACAGGGTAATTGGTGTTGATTGGGATAAACGGATATTCATCCGTAATGTAGAGACGGACGGCCGTCCGTCTCTACGCGCATCCCGCACAACCCCGCGCAATCTATTTAGAATTATTTGATTATAAATTCATTCTTATTTTACGATAGCCTTTACAGCATCTTCGCCTTCGATAGCAACTACGACTACGCCCTGAGGTGCAGCGATTGTTGCGTTGTCAGAAGAAAGAACTGTGTTAGCAACTGTCTGGCCTAAGATGTTCGTGATAACAACCTTCTTGCCCTGTGCACCGATGATCTGAACACCGCCGTTAGCAGCGATAACTGTTACGCCTTCAGCGTTGATCGTTTCGTTACCTGTTGCAGCTTCGTCTTCCGGAGTTACGTCAAGAACGTTTACGACAACTGCGTCTTCTTTCGGACCCATTGCCAATACACCGTTGATGTTGTGAACATAGTTCTTACCGTTGTTATTCTGGCATACGATGTTGTATTCGTTATCTGCATCTTTGCTTGCAAATTCGAAGCTGAACTGGAAGTTCTTAACACCAGCCTTAACTGCATGTTTCAAACCGTCCTTAGATGTACCATCACCAGCAGCAACAGTGTCGATCTTAGCTACAGCATCCATAGTCGGAACTAACAATGTATCCTGAGCCATGATAGAAGCAGTGCGGAACATTACGCGGTTTGCACCTGCACCATAGACATACGGAAGTTCTTTGTTTGCATCCTTTACATCAGCAGAGTCTACAGAGTTCCACATATACAGTCTGCTTGCAGCCACTTCTTCTGTTTCTTTTACACCCTTCGTGATGTAGTAAGTGTAAGGAGCTGCATTTTCATAATGAGCTGTATCCAACCAGAAGATAAAGTCTAAGTTGTCATAAGCATCAGCCTTCAAATCACCTTCACGGACAGCAATACCCTGGTTCTTAGCATTAACGGCAGCATAGTCACCGTTGATGGCCTGGATGCGTACGTGTTTCGGCAGAGATTTGTAAGAAGCAGGAGCAGACTGCGGTTTAACGATGAACATGTCGTTACGTTCGTCCAAGTCCATAGCAGAGATAGTCTTGTACTGAGTACTGATAACCATTTTAGTAGCAGCGTCTAAACCGTCAGCCAAAACATAAGTAGAATCAGTATCGACAGCGATCATATAGAACTTAGTGATAGCTGCAGGAGCAATGTTGGATTCGTGGATGAAGCGATAGTTACCGTCTTTCTTTACTAAGTAAGTTGAGTCGGCATCATTGTAGATCGTGTAAGATACATTTATCAAGTCTTCGTTTGCACCATATTCAGTTTCTGCACTCGGAGTCAAAGTAAACAGCATTTCGCCTTCAGCAATCTTCAAGCTGGAGTCTTTTACCATTACGATCGTCTGTCCTGCAAGCATTTCAGCAGCAGAAGTGATGGTGAACTTGTTGTTCTTTGCATCGTTAGCTGTGATATATTTGAAGCCGATATAAGCGTTGTCTTCGTCTACGTCGTCAGCGGCTACTAATTGGATAGTGTCACCATTGATTGTATAGATATTATTATCTTTGTCGACTACATTAGTTACACCATACCAGTTATCAACACTTTCATTATCTGTTGCGCCAGCACGATTAGAGATAACATAGTTACCCTTTGTTGTTCCTGCTGTTTTCTCTACAATAAACTGTGCATACGGATTAAAGGCTTGCTCTTTCTGAACACGTTTTGCAGCATTCACCACACTCAGATCATAGAAAGTACCATAATATTTGTTATCATCGGCTTTCATCATATCTTTGATATAATAGAGACCCTCAGTGATTACAGCATTGCCACCATCAGCAGGGGCAGTAGCAAACGGCTGGATCAACGGAGCGATGAAATCAGAAGCCAAAGTAGCTTCTGCTGTTGAAACAGGAGCAGGAGTCAAAACATAAGTGGAACTCAATTTCTTAATTGACAATTGACCACCTTTGTTAGCAGCAGATTCATACTGAGTGACATCCATAGCCGTTACACCGTCTGCAAAGTTCTTTCCATTTACAAATTTGTCCGTAGTAACAGTAGGAAGAGCATTGCCTCCAGTTGAAGCCTTTACAATAGCCAACCCCTTGATAGCAGCAAGATAATTTTGGGCAGTTGCTTTTGCTGCCTTGTTTGCATCTCCTGTAAGAGTTGCAATATATTCGTTAGCTTTATCTACTAATGCTTTACCTGAAACAGGAGTTGTTCCGCCTGAAGCCAGATAAGTATAAGCACTTCCATCTGATTCAAAATTGGATTCTGCAAATGTTGCTTTATCTGCAGGAGGATTACTTGCGAATCCGCCAATAAAACTAACAACAGCCTTTTCTAAGTTGTCCATTGCTGTTGAACCTGTACCATAACCACTATTTGTATTTATTGCGCCTAAAGTAGTAGTCACAGGAATTGAAGCAGGACGAGCCAAAGCGGTCAGAACTAAGGAGTCTTTTGCTATATGGTAAACCCCTTTGAAACCAGCAGCAAGCGGACTACGCTTAGCAACAGTAGAACGAGTTTTCAAATTATCAGCAGTAATAGCCGTTAAATTGTTACTTGCGTCAAAGATCGGCTCCCAACCCAGTGTATCAATTACCAACTTATTCAAGGTCTCTTCTGTATTATAACAGTTATTATCAACAACCAGGAAGAACTTCTTTTTCTGGTCTTTTGCAGTCAAGTCGTTATTACCAGCCAATACTTCTTTTCCATTCCACAAGAAGAAAGCTGTTTCACTTCCTGCATTTACAGCTGCGATCGCATTAGCTCCTGCTGTATAAGTAGAAGTACCAAAAGGTAATGCCTGCCATTTTTGGTTTTTCAATGCATTTGTTTCACTGGCAGAAACATCCTTTCCGTTATTGAAAAACAACTTACCTTCATAAGTACTCATCAGATCATTAAAGCTGGCAGCAGTCAGCTCAATAGTATACTGACTCATGTCTTCTACACCAACTAAAGCTCCATCAGTCGGAATAGAAGGTGATGTAACATCATAGACAGCAGACTTCAATTTTAAATCTTTTGTGAAATAAAATACGGAGTCACCTTTTTCTGTTCCAAAACTTTTTACGGCATACAAACCGTTAGCATCAGTCCATGCCCAAGTCGTATTCCCAGTTGTAGATTTTGAAATAGCGGCAGTTCCATTGGTTACATGACCAACAGCATCAGTCAGCAAATCAACAGTTAAAGCTTGTCCCGCTTTGTTTGTAAAAGAATAAGTTACACTTTGCCCAGTTACACTCGTTGAAGAATTAACTGTTACTTTCCACAGTGCATTATTCAACTTTTTTAAAGAAGTACCTGCGGCAAGCTTATTACTAGAGATTAAAGTTGAATAATCAATAACCTCCAATTTGCGAGTAGCCGGATCTACAGACAGAACCTTGTCACTACTATTGTCAAATTTCAACAATGTGTATTCACCTGTTTTAATAGAACCAGGACCGGCGGTCACTGATGCCATTGCATTGAAGGAGAACCCACCGGCCACCAGGGTGGCAGCCAAAAGAGTAGAAAATCTCTTGTTCATAATCATTAATAATTAATTGTTAATAAAATAGTGTTTAAAAATCCAACAACTAATTTCACGAAGGGGGTGAGAACACCCCCGCGAATGATTATGAACGGGCATAAAAAAACGCGAGCGTGTTATCTATTATCAATTCGAAGGCTCTAGCAAAGCCCGTCAAGTAATAATAGAACAACAGCTCGCGCCTTATACGATATAAAACAATCCTCCCATAAAAATGGCAGGTGAAGTTATACGTAGTCAGCGCAAGCATTTACTGTCTATTATCCCACTTGACTTAATAATTTGCTAGATTTTCGAATTGGAATAATCTTCGTAAAATGCTTACAATATGTAATTGATCCCGCGCTCCGTAGGCCGCTGCCCACTACGGAATCGTTGCAAAGGTAAATAGGTTTTCCGAATCAACAAGGGAAAACGCCCATAATTTTCCAAAACAGATGGGTTACAGGACAAAACAATACCGTTTATGCAACATAATCCCCAGGTTTTGGGAATAAAAATGATGATTTATCGGTCCAAAATACGGCAGTTCCTTTGCGATCCCGCGTCGGAGCGCGGGAACGGGATGGTTCATTATTTCTTACGTTTTGGACCTTTTGTAAATTGGGAAATATACAATAACCCCCTGTTTCGACTGTTTTTCTATTTCGTCCGAAATCATGATCGATTTTGGATTGACTCTTTTCACTGTTTTAACCTGCTCGGATGACAACAAACGAAATGAGGTGCCGAGCCCATACCGAAAAGCGTACAATTTGATTGCCGAAAGACGGAAACGCCGGCAAAGTGATAAACCTTAACTCCCGGAGAATCGAATATTTGCGGACGAAGACGGAGGCGTTCCAAATATCCCAAGGAAATTTGGGGGGGTATGTTGCCGTAAGGTGCGCAGAAAATAGCCTTAAAGTAACGCTTCGTCGCTCTGAAGGTTGACTTCGTGCTATATGAAGTCTGACTTCGGGGCAACAAAGTTCCGGGTCAGAGCGATAAAGTCCCTCTTCGCAGCGATAAGATGCCGGATCATAGGAAAAAGCTCCTTTTTGACGGCTGAAAAGTGGATTGGCATTTGTTTGAATTAGGGTGCCTTTCGAGCTCAAAAAATGCGTTTTATACAATAAGCCCCCTGCCGCAGGCTCTCTTTTGCCGTTTCGTTTCAACGAACGGTTTTAGAGCTTAGAGGCAGAGCTTCTTCCTCTGTGGGCTTCAGCCCCTTTAATAGAGATTGCTTGTAGATATTTGAAAGGGGTTGAAACCCACAGAGGAATCCGGCAAAGCCGGGAACTTATCAACCCGTTGATTGAAATCAACGGCAAAAGAGAGCCTGCGGCAGGGGGGCTTATTGTATAAAACAGATTTTTCAAGTCCAAGAGACATCCGAAACAAAACAAATGTTAATCCGCTTTTTTGACCTCAAAAAGGGCCTTTTTCGCCTTTTTCGAGCATTTTCAACAATTACGACCGTCCTCTTTGCCATTACGACCGTGCTAATGTGTAGTGCACTCGGCACCTCGCGAAGATTAGCACGGTCGTAATGGCGATTTGAACGGTCGTAATTGGAAAGAGGACCGTTTTCAGGGCAAAAAAGCACCTGAATTTCCTTGCGATATTTGGAACGCCGTCCGTTTTATTTTCAAATATTCGATTCTCCGGGAGTTAAGGTTTATCACTTTGACGGCGTTTCCGGTTTTCGGTAATCAGATTGCACACTTTTGGGAACGGACTGCGCACCTCTTTTTTTCTATTGTCAGAAAAGGGGGATTAAATCGTGAAAAAAGTCAATCCAAAATCGATCAAGATTTCGGACGAAATAGAAAAACAGTCGAAACAGGGGGTTATTGTAATTTGTCAGGTTTGCAGAAGATTCAAAACTTGACAGATTTGAAGCAAATCGGATTGCATGGGCATGGAATTTCGAATGGATGGGCATGGAAACACCAATAAAAATAATTTCATTTTTATTCACTCTATATGCAATATTTGTCTACCTTTGCCAAAGAAGTGTTAATAGTAATAACTAAAACAATTAATTATGGACAAATTTATCAATCCCTTCTCGGATTTTGGCTGGAAGAAAATTTTCGGCAGTGAAGTAAGCAAAGATCTTATTATCAGCTTTTTAAATGAAGTCATCCAACAGGAAGTGATTGTCGACATCACATTCCGGAATGTTGAGATGCTCGGTTTGAAACAGGATCAGCGACGCGCCGTTTTCGATATCTTCTGCGAAAACGAAAAAGGGGAAGTCTTCATTTGCGAGATGCAGAAAAGCCGTCAGAAGTATTTTTCCGACAGGGTGTTGTATTATGCTTCGTTCGCCATTCAGCAACAGTCTATGATTGTAAAGGAAAAGTTAGAAAAAGAACCGGACGAAAATATCCGCAAGCGGTGGAACTATCAGATCAATAAAGTCTACGTTGTCTGTGTCTTGAATTATATCATGGATCCGTCCCGTCCGGAGAAATACCGCTGGGACATTGTACGCATGGACCGGGAGCTGAAAATTCCTTTCAGCGAAACACTGAATGAAATCTATCTTGAAATGCCAAAATTTGTATTACCTTTGCATGAGTGCGACACGCTTTATAAGAAGTGGTTATACGTTTTAAATAACATCGAGATCATGGAACGATTACCCCAAGAACTGAACAATCAGATATTCCGCAAGCTTAAAAGCATTGTGGAGGTAGAGCGCATGACCCCCGACCAACGCCTGGAATATGAATTGAGCCTCTCCGTCGAGCGCGACCTTTCTGCAGCACTCGACACGAGTTTTGAAGATGGGATGGAGAAAGGAATAGAAAAAGGCAAAGCGGAAGGTTTAGCAGAAGGCAAAATCGAAGAACAACGTTTTATTGCTACCAATTTAAAAAAACAGGGGATCAATATTGAAACGATTGCGCAATGTACCGGTTTGTCGGTAGAGGAAATTAACGGATTGTGATTTATCAATGCTAACCAATTGAATCAGCCGGGTTGCTGCTTGTTTGATAACCCGGCTGATTTTCTTATATCTTAAATATGATTACAATAACACAATATGGATTCGAATTATGACAGCCATGTCAGTATCCTGTCATCCAAATGTCGGCAAATCTTCAGATTTTATTCTGTTATTCAGGCAATTCTTTAATATATTTCTAATCTCTTCCACACAATTTATAGCGTATCAGGGCGTTGGTATTAAACGTAAATGCTTACCTTTGCGGCCGACTGTCCGTGTGAGGATACAGAATTAAGACAATTAATTATTACACTTTATACAAAGTATGGGAAAGTATAAATTGATCAACAACGTGTTGGGCTGGATTGTTTTTGCAATCGCTTCAACCGTCTATTTGATGACTATCGAACCCACTGCCAGCTTCTGGGATTGTGGTGAGTTCATTTCTTCAGCCTACAAGCTGGAAGTAGGGCATCCGCCCGGAGCGCCGTTCTTTATGTTGACGGCCAATCTGTTTACACAACTCGCATCCGACTCTGCCACAGTTGCAAAGATGGTAAATTCGATGTCTGCTTTGTTTAGCGGGCTGACTATCCTGTTCCTTTTCTGGAGTATCACCCATCTTGCCCGCAAGATCATGGTGAAAGACGGCGAAGAAGCCTCTTTGGGACAGATGATCACTATCATGGGTAGCGGTCTGGTCGGTGCATTGGCTTATACTTTCAGCGATACCTTCTGGTTCAGTGCTGTGGAAGGAGAGGTTTATGCCTACTCGTCCCTCTTCACGGCAGTCGTTTTCTGGCTGATTTTGAAGTGGGAGGCCGTAGCCGACAAACCGCATGCAGACCGCTGGATCGTGTTGATCGCTTACCTGATGGGGTTGAGTATCGGCGTCCACTTGCTGAACTTGCTGTGTATCCCGGCTATCGTGTTGGTATATTACTATAAGAAATTCCCGAATCCGACCATGAAGGGGACGCTTGTCGCCCTGCTGGTTTCCTTTGCTATCGTTGCCCTGATGATGTATGGGGTGGTGCAGGGACTGGTCGAGGTTTGCGGTTATTTCGAACTGTTGTTCGTCAACGTATTAGGTATGCCTTATAATTCCGGAGTATTCGCTTATGTGATTATAGTGGCCGGCGTCTTGATCTGGTCTATCTGGGAAACGATGCGCGATGAGGTTCATCCGACACGGATGAAGATTGCCTTTATCCTGTCGATCGTACTGATCGGTATTCCGTTTATCGGTAGCGGGTATGTGCTGGCTGTTATTCTGACGGCAGCCTTGAGCCTTTATCTGTTCTGGAGCAAAAAGGTTGATATCAAGACGTTGAATACGATCCTGGTTTGCCTGATGGTAGTCGTTGTCGGTTATTCTTCGTATGCACTGACACTGATCCGTGCGACAGCCGACACGCCGATGAACCAGAACGCACCGAGCGACATCTTCACGCTGCGTACTTATCTGGCACGTGAACAATACGGTAAGACACCGCTTATCTACGGACAGACATATGTTTCCGAAGTACAACGTGAGAACCAGGGAGGCAATTGCGTCCCCGTTACGACGGAAGGCGAACCGACCTGGAGCCGTGTAGTCAAGAAAGACAAGAACGAGAAAGACCGTTACTACGTTTCCCGTCGCGATCAGGATTATAAATATGTAGACGAGCTGAATATGCTCTTCCCGCGTATGTTCAGTACCGATGCGCGCCATATCGAGGCCTATAAGGAATGGGCGCAGGTGAAAGGCCAGCCGGTGAAGTATAACTATTGCGGCGAGATCAAGAGCGTGATGAAACCGACGTTTGCGGAAAACTTGCGTTACTTCTTCTCCTACCAGCTGAATTTTATGTACTGGCGCTACTTCATGTGGAACTTCTCCGGCCGTCAGAACGACATCCAGGGAAATGGGGAAGTGCTGAACGGTAACTGGATCACCGGTATTCCGTTTATCGACGAGGTATTGGTCGGCCCGCAGGAGGATATGCCGTACGATATTATCAATAACAAAGGACATAACGTCTATTATATGCTGCCTCTGCTGTTGGGTATTCTGGGCCTGTTGTTCCAGGCTTATTCCGGACAGAAGGGTATCCAGAGTTTCTGGGTTACATTCTTCCTGTTCTTTATGACAGGTCTGGCCATTGTGCTCTATCTGAACCAGACGCCCTACCAGCCGCGTGAACGAGACTATGCGTATGCCGGTTCGTTCTATGCCTTCTGTATCTGGATCGGGTTTGGTGTCGCGGCCTTAGCAAAAGGGCTGGAACGCTACGGCAAGCTGAATCCGGTAATTGCTGGCTCGGTGGCGACTGTGCTCTGTCTGTTCGTGCCTGTCCAGATGGCCAGTCAGACTTGGGACGACCACGACCGTTCAGGCCGTTATGTCTGCCGTGATTTCGGGTCAAACTATCTGGAATCATGCGAGCCGAACGCCGTGATCTTTACGAATGGCGATAACGATACCTTCCCGCTGTGGTATGCCCAGGAGGTCGAAGGAGTCCGTACCGACGTCCGTGTATGTAACACCAGCTACCTGCAAACAGACTGGTATATCGACCAGATGAAGAAACAGGCTTACGAGTCCGCTCCGCTGCCGATCACCTGGACACGCGACCAGTATATCCAGGGAACGCGCGATGCAGCCTATGTATTCCCGCTGACAAAAGACTCGATCGACCTGAATGTGGCGTTGAACTTTGTCCGTAGCGATGATCCGAAATTCAAGAAGATTCCGGGCATCAACCAGGAACTGGATTATATCCCGGCCGACAGACTTTATTATAAGGTCGATTCGGTTGCCGGAGCCAAAGTGTTGGGTGGTAATACGGATGGAATGGTCAGCCAGATGATGATCGACCTGAGAGGCAAGAACGCCTTGGGCAAACAGGAACTGACGATCCTCGATATGTTGCAGACCAATAACTTCGAACGTCCGATCTATTATGCCATCACGGTTAATTCCGACCAGTTCATCAAATTGGACGGCTATTTCGAACAGACCGGTCTGGCTTATCAGATCGTTCCGAAGGAAGCCAACAAAGCGGTCAATACCGACAAGATGTATGACAACGTGATGAACAAATTCAAATGGGGCGGCGTAGACAAACCGGGCGTTTACATCGACGAGAACGTCATGCGTATGTGTAAAAGCTACCGTACGATGTTGTTCAACAAACTGGCGGAAGCGTTGGTGAGAGAAGGCAAGAACGACAAGGCACTGGCCGTACTGGACAAGTCCATGCAGGTATTGCCGCCGGAAAATGTCCCGTTGGATTATTCGGCCATTTCAACCGGAGAGTTGTATTATGTGTTGGGGCAGAAGGAGAAGGCAGAAGAAGTCTTTACTGCCATTGCCGATAATGCGATGCGCAACCTCAACTGGTTCTATCGCTTGAGTCCGGCGCAGATGGCTTCGATAGAATCAGAGCTGTATTACAGTCTGTATACACTTAATCAGGTATTGTTAATTAGCAAACATTATAACCCCGAATTCGGTAAGAAATACCAGGAAGAGTTTGACAACTACCGTATGGCTTACGAGTCGGTGCGCAAAGAATAGATATGTTTATAGAACAACCGCCCTGGTTCTACAGGGTCCTGTTTCCAGGGGTAATCTGGAGGATTCCGGCTAAGAAGAAGTGTGTATATCTCACCTTCGACGATGGCCCTATCCCCGAGATTACCCCTTGGGTATTGGATATACTCGATAAATATGGCGTGAAAGCCACCTTTTTCTGCGTAGGAGACAACGTCCGGAAGTATCCGGAGACCTACCAGATGGTGCTCGACCGGGGACACCGTGTCGGTAACCACACGTTCAACCATATCCAGGGGATACGGTTCTGGACAAAGAATTATCTGGCGAATGTCGAGAAGGCTGCCGAGTACATCAAGAGTAACCTTTTCCGTCCGCCCCACGGCCATATGCGCTTTCCGCAGGTGGTCTTTCTCAGGAAGCACTACCGGATTATCATGTGGGACGTCGTGACACGCGACTACAGTCCGCACATGACGCCGAACGGAGTCTTCAACGTCGTCAAAAACTACACGCGCAACGGCTCCGTCATCGTCTTCCACGATTCGCTGAAAGCCGAAAGCAACATGCGCGAAGCCATGCCCCGCGCCATCGAGTGGTTGCAGGAGCAGGGATATGAGTTCAAGTTGTTTGAATAGGACATCCTCATAAATACAGATAATAAGATTGCTCTTGTGTCATGGCGGGCTTGACCCGCCACCTCATACTAACATAATGGTTAAAAACATACATCAGTATTGGGTATATATGCTCACCAATGTACACGGAAATGTTCTCTATACGGGTGTAACCAATAATTTGGAACGTCGGATGCAAGAACACAGAAGTGGATTAATCTCTGGCTTTACCAGTAAATATAAATGCTCAAAGCTTGTTTATTTTGAAGAGTTTAATAAAATAGAAGAAGCTATTGCTCGAGAGAAACAATTGAAGAATTGGAAAAGAGAATGGAAAAACGTTCTTGTAATAAGTATGAATCCTGAATGGAAAGATTTATCTTTGGATTGGGATATATGAATTGGTATATAGTGGTATGTCAAGAGTAATCATCAACGCTTTAGCATGTCATTGTGGATATATCAAAAGTAAGTTCTAACGCTTTAGCGTGTCATGAAGATATGTCAAAAGTTTCATTTATAGTGTCTCTGTCCTGGCGGGCTTGACCCGCCATCTCATACTAATCATTGTAATCAATCCAGTATGAGATTGCGGGTCAAGCCCGCAATGACACGCTAAAGCGTTAGGACTTATTTGGATACACTCTCCAGGACACAGACGCTATGAGTGCAGTTCTTGAGGTAAGTTCGATATAATTGTAACAAATAACTTTAAAAGATTAAATACCATGAAACGTCTATTGAAAAGCATTACATTCCTATTGATGTTGTGCATCGCCTTTGCCGGCAGTGCACAGGAATTACAGGAAAAACTGGCTGGCCTGAAAGGTATCAGCGGCATCGAAAAACTGGAATCGGACTATTACGCCGAGAAATATGTCGTCCGCATTACCCAACCGGTCGATCATAAGAACCCTGCTGCCGGGACATTCACCCAGCGCGTGATCGTCGCCCATGTAGGTTTCGACCGTCCCACGATATTGGTGACCGAAGGCTATGGCGCTGCTTACGCCCTCAATCCCCGCTACCAGGAAGAGCTGTCGAAGCTGCTCGACGCCAATATGGTCTTTGTGGAATACCGTTATTTTCTGGAATCCACCCCGGAACCCTGTAACTGGGATTACCTGACAGCCGAGAACTCAGCTTATGATCTCCATAACGTCAATCGGACCTTCCGCCAGCTCTACACCAGCAAGTGGGTCAGCACCGGCATCAGCAAAGGTGGGCAGACCACTTGCCTGTATCGCGCCTATTTCCCTGACGATGTCGATTTCTCCGTCCCTTATGTCGCTCCCTTGAACCGGGGTGTTGAAGACGGCCGTCACGAACCGTTCCTGCGTAAAGTCGGTACGAAGAAAGACCGCCGGAAGATCGAAGCGTTCCAAGCCGAAATCCTGAAGCGTAAAGCCGAAATCGTCCCGATGTTGGAGACTTTCTGTCGCGATAAAAAGCTGGAGTTTCGCATTCCGATGGCCGAAGTGCTGGACTATTGTGTGCTCGAATACCCGTTTGCCCTCTGGCAGTGGGGAACGCCGACCAACGTTATTCCGCCCCTTTCTTCTGACACAAAAACATTGTTTTACCACTTAGCAGACATCAGCGGCCCCGATTATTTTGCCGAGGACCAGCCGAACATCTCCTTTTTCGTCCAGGCAGCCCGCGAATTGGGCTATTATGGCTACGACACAAAGCCGTTCCGGAAATACCTGACCATCGACAGCAGTCGTGGTTACCTGAACCGTATCATGCTACCCCGTGAATTGGTCGACCGCGTAGAATACCGTCCGGAGCTCTATCATAAAGTCTACGATTTCCTGAAAAACAATGATCCGAAAATGATATTCATCTACGGTGAAGTGGACCCTTGGAGCGCGACCCGTGTCCCCACCTTCAAAGGCAAGGTGAACGAGCAAATCTACATCCAGCCCGGAGGCAGCCACCGTTCCCGCATCAGCAACATGCCGGAAGAGATGAAAGAAAAAATATTGACACAGATCAATAAGTGGTTGGCGGAATAACAGATATCTTTATTCTTTTTTGCTTAGAAACCGCTTGATTTCGGAATAATATGGATACATTTGTGAACCTATTTTTCTCACTTGTAAAACGGATTTTAATTAAAAAAAGAAAATGATGAAAAAGAATCTATTATTTCAGTTCTTGTTAGTGGCGTTCCTGCTTCCGGCTTTCTCTTGTTCGGATGACGATTCCACACTGGAAATCAATAACGCGACCACTTTGAACATGCTCGATGCGGAGAACGGCACGACCCGTTTGGGAAATTCAGACATTTACATCAATGCTGCAAACAATTTCCAGACAAACAGATGTCTGATTGCCGAAATCGGTACGTCGAAAGGATTGGGAAAAGTCGTTCCTCCCAAGGTCGGCGACGGGTTGGTCTCTCAGGTCGCCGTAGCGCCGGGCCATCTCTACCAGGCTTTCGTGGAAGAAGCTGTAATGCAGTTCCCGTCGGGGAAGTTCGCGTTAGCGCTGGCCGGAGACTACTATCAGTTCTATGTCGATTCGGAGATCATGAAAGAGGAAAAAAGAATAGGCGCTGTCGTGCGGTTTGCCTTGATCAATCCCGAGGCGGACGGTTTGCCTGCCTACGACAGCATGATCGGGACGGTACGCAACGGTTATGGAGAGGAAATCGTCTATGAGTTTCCCAAGAACACAGAGTTTTACTACGACAGCAGTCTGGAAGAGATCTTCCAGATTTCGACCAATGGCGGTATTTTGAAGATGAGCCTGTGGGTCTCGTGGGGCGATAATCTCAGGGGCAACTACGTCATCTATGCCCGGCATAACGAGGTATATACGAAAGTATATGTCAGAGTGGAATAATCAGAACATTCCCTGTACCTTGTAAACAAATTCCATCCAAACCCAATATCGGATCGCCTTTCCGAGGAACATCGAGATCGCGACGATCCAGATATTGGCACGGAGGAAACCGAGCGCTACGGCGATGAAATCACCGATGCCGGGAAGGAAAACAAAGAAGCCCATCCAAGAGCCTTTCCCTTTTATCCAGTCCTGGACCTTTTGGAGTTTCACGGCATCCAGCTTCAGATATTTCTCTATCCATTCGACTTTCCCTAACATACCTAACCAATAACAACTCATGCCTCCCAGGAAGTTACCTAATGTCGCGGCAATCATACAAGGCCAATAGGCCGAACCTGCCAGTAGTACGCCGGTCAGAACCACCTCGCTGCTGAATGGCAGGATGGTAGCGGCCAGGAATGAGGCGATAAACACGCCGATATATCCGTATTCTATAAGAAATTCCATAAACGAATGAATAAGGTGGCAATCAGTAATACCACAGTTGCATAAAACGACCAGAAAACAATCCGCCTTCGCGTTACCGTAAAGAAGTGGGCAATCAGGATGGAAGCAGGTACACAAGCCGTTTCCAGAAATTCTTCCGAGACTTGCTCATAGAGGAAATAAAGGCTGAAAGCCCATACCGACATCGCAATCAGAAACGCAAGAAACTGGCGTGAACGCAGTGAGTCCTCCGTATCGTGCATGACAATATTCAGAGACGCGACAATTGTCAGGAAAGCGATTGCAATGATACTGATCCAGTCAACCAGCACAATGCCGTCCGTAGCCAACAGGTGCATCTTGAAAAGCGTATGGAAAGGAATGGTGAACGGCGTAAAATCCCGTTGCCATACGCACCAGCCCAGCAGGAACCAATACACGGTGGCGACACCGAGCAGAGATGCCATAAATGTACGTGGCGTCAGCGAACGGAAGTTGTACATCCCGAGCCAAAACAGGGGCAGGAACCAGAGCAGGTGAATCCAGAGCAGGCTTCCGATACCGATCAACAGGGCAGCACTGTAGGCTTTTTCCCTCGCTTCCGGATCGTGGTAGGAGGTGAATAGCTGGTAAATCGCCAGAATCAGGCAGAAAACGCCGACCGACGTAGATTTCAGCGGGAAGAAATCCGGGTTCGTACTGATGAATAAGATATAAAACAGGAACGGCAACATCGTCTTTTCCCTGATCAATACCAAGACATAATTGGCGCGATGCAACAGGAAAGCACCTCCTGCCATCAGTACCATCCCGATGATATAGGTAAATTCTTTGCCGGGCAATGCCTGGCAGATAGCGTACCAAAGAGGAGTAGCCGAAACCTCGCCATAGACGGGATAGCCTACGGAATACAGATAACTCACCACCCAGCAGACCATACACGCCAGCAGAACCGGAATAAAGGTCTGCGGCGCGGAAAAATCAAACCGGCGGGTAAATTTATTGTATGCTACTCTCATGTTAGTTGAAATTAGATAGATGATGATTTAGCGGAGACTCGCGGAGGCCTCGTAGGGGCGGTTCGCGAACCGCCCAAATAGCGACGTTGTCT